>DPWD01000126.1 GCA_003526465.1 Hyphomonadaceae bacterium | reverse complement strand
CCGCCGCTTCGCCCGCGCCTTGGCGTTGGGCTGCTTCGGCGGCTTCCTTCGCTTTGTCGCCGGCCACGCCGAAATCCAGCGGGGGTAGGCCGAACGTGGAGAACGACAGGCCGGAGAGGTTGGGCAGCCGCCCGGGCGCGTAGGCGAGGGTCACCCCCAGGCTCATCGCCAGGCTCGCGAGGAGGGCGGTCAGCCAGCGCGAACCCGCGAGCGCGGACAGGGCGCTGCTGAGCTTGGCCTTCTCGACACGGAAGACGGACTGGACGACTTCAAGGCTCTGCGGCGTGTTCATCGGCGTCCCCACGGGAAGGAATGTAGCGCCAACCTGGCCTGCAGAAAAGGCCAGTCATCGCGGTCCAATCGAGCGGCACTGACGTTCACCCGTGCGGCTGTTTACCCGGCACTCACGCCCGGTTGGGACTTGCACCTGACCGGTACATACACGCATGACTCCATTCACATACGTCCGTTCGCCGGGCGTGCAGGCACCGCCAGCTTCCTCAACGGGCACTTGGATTGAGCCGGTTCGCACCCAAGTTTCCGTCCCCAGCAGTACATCAGGACCCTGTGTTGATCGGCGATCCGGGTCGCGGCTAGGTCGACTGACGCGCACCAGGCGATCGGGATGGTTCCGCGGGCGATGAAGGCAAACCTCCTCGTCTCCGCCAATCCTTCCAACGCACCGGGTTTGGCCAGGCTCAATCGAACGCGCCCATTCGGGCGATGGTAGAGGCTCGTCCCCTTGTTCAACGTCAAGAAAGGCAATTTTGTCCCGTGCCGTCTGGGCATGCTGGCTGTCTGGGTAGCGCGACAAAAAGACTTCGTACGCGACCCGCGTTGCCATCCGTTCTGCTTCCCCCCAAGCGATTTCGTCAGGAGAGGGATGCTGTTCTGTCTCTGACGATGAGCAAAAGCGCTGGTGGTCTCGGCACTGCGAGTCCGCGAAGGGGGGCCAGGCAAACACGACGGCAGCGGCCGTCAGAATCAGCATCAAGAACTCCGCTGTCCGCACCTTAAACCTCCGGACGGCTAGGTTAGCATCAAATCTTGAACGGGCCAGCACCCTGTGCTATCTGCCCGCCTCTTCTGGGTGGCCCGGCCTTCAAGGCATGCCGTGGCGGCCCTTTTTGGCGTGCCCGAGAAACGTTCTTGGGCGCGCATTCATCCCATCGGAGGATAAAATGCCGAAACTGAAGACCAAGAGCGGCGTGAAGAAGCGCTTCAAGCTCACGGCCTCGGGCAAAGTGAAGGCCGGTCCCGCCGGCAAGCGCCACCGCCTGATCAGCCACAAAGCCAAGTACATCCGTCAAAATCGGGGCATGTCGGTGCTCGCTGAGCCGGACGCCAAGCGCGTCAAGCTCTGGATCCCCTACGGGCTCGATTGATTTTCAAAATCTATTTTGACGGAGTAACACAATGGCTCGGGTTAAAGGGGGCGTCACCGCGCACGCCCGCCACAAGAAAGTTCTGAAAAAGGCGAAGGGCTATTACGGCCGCCGCTCGAATACCTTCCGCACCGCAAACGCCGCGGTCGAGAAGGCCGCTCTCTACTCCTATCGCGACCGCAAAGTGAAGAAGCGCAATTTCCGCTCACTATGGATCGTGCGCATCAACGCCGCCGTGCGCGAAGAGGGGCTCACCTATTCGCGATTTATCAGCGGGCTGGTGAAAGCCGGGATCGAGCTCGACCGCAAGGTGATGGCCGACATCGCCATGAACCAGCCCGACGCGTTCAAGGGGCTCATCGCGCAGGCCAAGGGCGCGCTGGGGTAGTCGACCTTCCCTCCTGGGGTAGGTGTACTGCCCACGATTTGCTCCGCAGAGCGATGGAGGTGAGCATGCGTGTTGCTGTGATGATAGTGGCGTTGTGCGCTGCCGCCGCGCTACCGGCATACGGCACGACGCCAGTCGAGCGTCAGATTGACTGCGCAGTGGGCGGCGAACGTTTCTCGTTCACCGATACGATGAGCTCAAGCTCGTTCGGCGCGCGGCCTGATGGCAAGCCGTACAGCAACTGGCACTTCCCGCTGCCCGTCTGCCCCGGAAACGGCCTTGTCATGTATCGCGACTTCACGGCCGAGGAATTGACCCGGCTGCCCACGATTTTGCGATCGCCCGCCTTTGCTGCGGCGCGGGCGCTCAACCGTCCATATTACACGGCGGCCTTCATTGAGCGCTCCCTATTGCCGCGGTCGCTAATGGCGACGTGGCTCCTGCTTCAGGCGTCATGGTACGCTGATGATGACCAGGCTCTAAAGACGCGGTTCCAGCAAGAATTCGTCTCAGCGGCGCAAGCCACAGCACTTGAGCCAGATAACGAGAGGTTTGTCCTTCGTCTGCGACTGGCAAACGCGCTTCGCGAACTCGGTCGGTTCGATGAAGCGCGAGCGTCGTTTGCGACGATATCCACTGCGTCCGTCGACCAAGCATTTACTGAGTACGTTGGTCTCTTGTTGCGGGTGACCGACCGGCAGGAAGCCAGCGCCGAACCGTTGGACGCCATACCGCCAATAATGGCTGCGAGCCTATGCCTAGAACATGAGGGTCAACCCGGGTGGGATTCACTGGGTTTGTGCCGGGCGCCTGAACTCTCCTCGGAGGTTGAGCGCATCCGCGAAAACCGACGCCGGGCCGGGATACGATAATGGTCACAACAAACAGCGATCTCCAATCTCTCGAACGCGACCTCCTCGCCCGCATCGCCGCCGCTGGCGATGACGCGGCGCTGGAAGCTATCCGCGTCGAAGCGCTGGGCAAGCAGGGCTCGGTTTCGGCGCTGATGAAAGCGCTCGGGGGCATGAGCCCGGATGAGCGCAAGGAATTCGGCCCGAAGCTCAATGCGCTGAAAGAGGCGGTCACCGAGGCGATCGTGGCGAAGAAGGCCGCATTCGCGGAAGCAGCCCTCGAGGCTCAGCTCAAGGCCGAGGCGGTGGATGTCACGCTGCCGCCGGTGCGTCCGCGCGTTGGCACGATCCATCCGGTCAGCCAGGTGATGGAAGAACTCGCGCGCATTTTCGGCGAGATGGGTTTCGCGGTCGAGGAAGGTCCCGACATCGAGACCGATTTCAACAATTTCACCGCGCTCAACTTTCCGCCCAAGCATCCCGCGCGCGAAATGCACGACACGTTCTTCATGAACGCCACGGACCAGGACGGCGCGCGCAAGGTGCTGCGCACGCATACTTCACCGGTGCAAGTGCGCACCATGCTGAAGCAGAAGCCGCCGATCCGCATGATCTGCATGGGCCGCACCTATCGCTGCGACAGCGACGCCACGCACACGCCGATGTTCCACCAGATCGAAGGGCTCGTCATCGACGAAACCTCCACCATGGCCGATCTGAAGAGCGTTCTAGTTGCGGCGATCAAGGCGTTCTTCGAGGTCGACGACTTGCGCCTGCGCTTCCGCCCGCACCATTTCCCGTTCACCGAACCGAGCGCGGAAGTCGATGTCGGCTGCGACCGCTCAGGCGGGCAGATCAAGATCGGCGTCGGCGAGGATTGGCTGGAGATTCTGGGCTCCGGCATGGTGCACCCGAACGTGCTGAAGAATTGCGGCATCGATCCGGAGAAATATCAAGGCTACGCCTTCGGCATGGGCATCGACCGCCTCGCCATGCTCAAATACGGCATGCCGGATTTGCGTGCGTTCTTCGACGCCGACACGCGCTGGCTGAAGCATTACGGGTTCAGCCCATACCTGTTGCCGGGCTTGGCGATGGGGGTAGGGTGATGGACGACTCCCAACTCCTCTCCCAACTCCTGCTCGCGCTCGCCGGCGCGTTGATGGGCGCGTTTGCGGGTGGTGCGGTGTATTGGACCGCGGCCGGGCGCAATCAGCGTTTGCGCACGACGCTCGATCTCTACGCCGAGTTCCACTCTCCCAAGTTCAACCATGTGCGCATCGCCGCGCACGCCGCGATGCAGGGAAAGGCGATGCCAGCCGCTTACGCTGCCGCCGACGGCGAGGCGCGCGAGGCGATTTCCTCGGTCGTGCATTTCTGGGAGAAAGTGGCGCAGCTGCTGCACATCCGCGCCGTCAACGAGCGCCTGCTGCGCCGTTTCTTCGCACAATATGCGCGCTGGTGGGGTGAGCTATTGTGCGACCGGCGCGAGGCGCTGGCCGATGCGGAATGGGGTGCGACCTTGTGCGATATCGATTGGTTGTTTCAGCGCTTGAAGCGCGAACGGCGCGCGGGGTCGCGGCGATGATCCCAACTAACAAGCAATTTGCATCAAATACCCATTCCCGGATTGGCGCGCAGCGCCAAGTCCGGGACCCAAGAACACAGACCAATGGCGAAATCGCGGTGACGTTCGTGTTTATGGGCCCCGGAACTCGCTGCGCTCGCCCGGGGATGGGTGGTGTGCCGATCATTCAAAAAGACGTTCATCTATGAAATTCACGCTCTCCTGGCTCAAGGAACATCTCGAAACCGACGCTTCGATCGCCGAGATCGTCGAGCGCATGACCATGGCGGGGCTCGAGGTGGAATCGGTCGAGGATGCCGGCGCGAAGCTCGCGGCGTTCACAATCGCGCGCGTGATCAGCGCGGAGAAACATCCCAACGCCGACAAATTGCGCGTGTGCCAGGTCGACACCAAACTCGGCCAACTCGAAATCGTCTGCGGCGCGCCGAATGCGCGCGCGGGGCTGGTCACCGCGTTTGCGCCGCTTGGAACGTTCATCCCCGGGTCGGGCATCACGCTGGAAGCCAAGCCGGTGCGTGGGGTGGTTTCCAACGGCATGCTGTGTTCGGGCGCGGAATTGGAACTCGATACCGATGCGGACGGCATTCTTGAGCTTGATGCATCGCTGAAAGTCGGAACTCCGCTCGCGGAAGCGCTGGGCTTGAACGATCCGGTGATCGACATTGAAGTCACGCCCAATCGCCCCGATTGGCTGGGCGTGCACGGCATCGCCCGCGATCTCGCGGCGGCGGGGCTCGGCAAGTTTCGCACGCCGCCCATCGAACCGGTCGCGGGCAAGTTCGCCTCGCCACAGAAGGTTGGCACTGAGGCGCCGCAAGCGTGCGCGGTGTTTGCGGGTCGGCTCATCCGTGGCGTCAAGAACGGACCGTCGCCGGCCTGGCTGCAGCAGCGCTTGCGCGCGGTGGGCTTGCGCCCGCGCAACGCGCTGGTGGACATCACCAATCTCATCTCGCTGGATCGTGCACGTCCACTGCACGTTTATGACGCCGCAAAGCTCAACGGAACGGTGCGCGCGCGCATGGGCAAGGCGGGCGAGAGCTTCAAGGCCCTCGACGGCAATGAATACGAAGTCACTCCCGAGCAATGCGTGATCGCTGACGATGCGCGCGTGCTGGGCTATGGCGGCATCATGGGCGGGGAATATTCCGGCTGCTCGGAAGCGACCACCGATGTGCTGATCGAAAGCGCCTGGTTCGATCCGACGCTCACCCACCAGACCGGGCGCGCGACGGGCATTGTTTCCGATGCGCAATACCGCTTCGCGCGCGGCGTCGATCCCGAAAGCTGCGCGGCTGGGATCGAACTGGCTACAAAGCTCGTGCTCGATTTTTGCGGCGGCGAGCCGAGCGAACTCATGATCGCGGGCAAGGCGCCAGCGCCGCCGAAGCCGCTTGCGTTCGATCCCGCGCGCGTCAAGGGGCTTGCGGGCATCGACGTCAGCTCGGCGCGGGTGAAGAGCATTCTCGCCGCCTTGGGCTTCGAAGCGAAGCCGGAGGGGCAGCGCCTTGTCGTGCTGCCGCCAAGCTGGCGGCGCGATATTGAAGGGCCGGCCGATCTGGTTGAGGAAGTCGCGCGCATTGAGGGCTTCGACAAATTGCCGGAGACCGCGCCGCCGCGAGCGGCAGGCTTCCGCGCGCCGCCA
>DPWD01000277.1 GCA_003526465.1 Hyphomonadaceae bacterium | reverse complement strand
CCTCCGCCCACGCCTGCGGCAACGCCTCGCGCGCGGCGCGTAGACGCTGGCGCTGGGCGCCGAGGCTTGGATTGGTTTCCGCAGCCGTACTCATGGCCTCGGCCAGCGTGTCGGCCGCCGCGTTCTCCGCACCCGCCAATAGCACCAGCGACAAGATCAGCTTGCGCACGAGAACTTCTTTCCCAATAGACCCAAATCGGGCGGCCGCACCGCCATGCTGGGGCGCGCCGTATCAAAGCCGGGTTAAGTTCTCATGTCATCGGCTAAGGCCCGGATGCGACCAGCAAACATCGGGAATTCGCCTAACGGGCGATTTTAGTGTGCTTGCCCATGGTGCGCTTCGGCTTCCTGGCGGGTTATGCTGCCATCGCGGTTGGCGTCCAGCTGTTCGAACATGCGGTCGCCGAGGGTGGCGAATTCCTGAGCCGACAATTGGTGGTCATGATCGGCGTCGGCTGCACGCAGATGTTCACGGTGCCGGTCGCCCCGCTCGTGGCGCGCTTCGCGCATTTCTTCGTGGCGCGAATGCGCGGCCGTTTGTTCTTCCCTCGAAATGGAACCGTCGCTATTGGCGTCGAGGCGCGCGAACATTTCCAGCGGGCGGGCGAGGAATTCGTCGCGAGAAATCGCCCCGTCATGGTTAGCGTCCGCCGCCGCCATGTGCTCGCCGTGGTGGCCGCGACGATGTTCCCCGCGCTCGAGTTGGCCATCGTGATCGGCGTCGATGCGCGTGAACATGGCGCCGCGCGCCTGGTCGAATTCTGCGCGCGTTACCGCACCGTCATTGTTGGAATCGGCGCGGAACAGATGTTCGCCGCGCCCGCCGTGCTCATGGGCGAAAGCCGCCCCCGCCGCCAACGCCGCCACGGCCGTCGCAATCAAAATCGTCCGCATTGCATTGCTCCAAACGATGTCGCGCGCTTTCGCGCGCTCCCTTCGGCCCTGTCTGCCGCCTGAATCAGGCAACACTTTGTCGGTCTATTGGCGCGGCGTGGGGAACGGAGTTGCGGGCTGCGTACGCTCGGAAGGCGGGCGCGCCTGGCCGACCCGGCGTACGAACTCGGAGCGCGCGAGCACGCCGTTTTCATCGGCGTCGTAGTCGCGGACACGGCCCCGAATCTCGGATTCGAATTCCTCGCGCGTAATGGAATTGTCGACATTGCGGTCGAAATCGAGCCGGAACGGTCCCATCTGGCCCCCGCCAAGCACAATACTGGCCCAGTTCTGGAACTCGATCGGTTGCAGTGCGCCATCGCGGTTAGAATCGGCGCGGGCGAATTCGCGTGCGATACCCGCCTCCACTTCCGCGGCGTCTACGCCGAAATCGCCGTCGGTGTCGAAGCTCACAAACATCAACGCATCGGCCGAGAGCAGCGCCCGGATCGGTTCATTCTCGTCCCCGCCGCGCCCGGAGGCGCACGCCGCCAGAAACGCCGCGAAACTCATAGCCGTCCAACGCTTCAACGCCATGAACCCTTCCCCTATCTGCCCCCATGTGGAGCGGCGAACCTAGGCCTTCGTGAGGCAAACCCCTGTCCGCTTTGAGCCTAAATGGACCAAGGGCGGGATTTCGCCAAGTTGTTGGCCTATCGCCCACGTTGCTTGAGGACCACGCCAAGAGTGTTTTGCGGCGAAAGAAGCGCCCGATCAGATTGAAACACCCATCCCCGGGACGGCGCGCAAGCGGCGGGCCCGGGGCCCAAGAACACCAACGCTCGTGGTTATGGGTCCCGGACTTGGCGCTGCGCGCCAATCCGGGAATGGGTGGATAAGTTGCAGACTCCGAGGCGGACTACGGGCGCGACGCGAAGACGGCGACAAACCGAAATGATCTGCGCTTGCCCCTCGAATGAGTGCGAACTCTAACGTGTTTCACGCAAGGTGTACTGCGCGCACGCGAATGAAATGGCGATGCCTGCTCGGCAGAAAATTCCAGCCACACCACGCGTGCTCGGCATTAAATGCCTATTAAACAAAACAGACCATTCGGCTTTGCATGAGAGTAACAGCAAACGCGCAGTCGCAAGATTCCGCGCCGCAAAAAATGCACTGGACCACCAAGATCGGCGTCGCCGCCGTGATCTTGTTCATGCTCGTGGTTGCGGGGCTTAACGCGGTCGGCTGGATCAACACGTTGCCAGGCGTCGGCGGCATTGCCGCGAGCGTGGTGGCGGTGAGTTTCGAATTGATGGCGCTAGTTTTGTGGGAGCATGTCGTCGCCTATCGCAAGGCCCACGATTATGGCCGCTTCCTGCTGGCGGCGTTCGGCCTGTTCCTCGCCGTCAGCATGAACATCGAGGGCGGACACCGCGGCCTCAATCAAATCGCCGCGCCGTTCTACACTCAGGCCGAAAGCGACCGGCGCGCGCAGCAGCAAGCGATTGACGGGACGCGCGCGGAGATAGAGCAGGAGATCGCCGCGCTGCAACGCCGCGTCGACGACGTGGCCGTCACCAATCCGGGTATGACTTATCCCGGGCGCATGGAGCAATGGCGCGCGAATTTCGATCTTGTCACCGCCGACGACCGACGCCAGATCGCAGCACTCCGCGCCCGGCTTGAACAAGTGCCGCTGACCGCCTCCGCGCATGCGCCCTATCCGCAATGGGCGCCGTATGCGCTGGCCTCGATTTTCGCGTTCTTCTCGGTGTTCGGCCTGACCATGTTCAGCGTCAAAGTTCCGGGCGCGGAATTGCAGATGGCCAACCGCAGCGCGGCCGCGGCGCTTAAATTGGGCGCGGCGATGCGCACGCTTGAGCTTGCCGCACCGGAAGCCCACGAGATCGCCGCCATCCCCGAAAAGGCGGAAGAGCTTCCCCCGCTCGACGAAGGCCAGATTCGCCAAGCCATCGCGGCGCTGCAATTGCAGGACAAACCGGTCACGCCCGCCAATATCGCCCGCTTCCACAAGGCCAAGGTGGCCTGTGTCTATCGCTCGCCGGCGGTGGAGCTGGTGCAGCAGGTGGTGTCGGAGGCGCGCACCAAGCGCGATCTACAACACCTGCGCGAGCAGATGGCGGAAGCAGCCTGACTTGGAGCGCCGGCGTCTTTGCTCCCCCGCTTGCGGGGAGGAAAAGCACCGGCGCTCCGGAATCACTCCCCAACGCGTTCCACGTTAACCCCGCGCGCACGCAATTGCGCGACTAGGCCGTCTTCGCCGACGATGTGGGCTGCGCCAACGGCGACGAAATCGACCCCAGCGCCCTCAAGTTCGCGCATCAACACCGCGATCCAAGCGTCGTTTCGCCCCCGCAGGAGCGTCGCGTAAACCTCGGGATATTCGTCGCGCATGCTTTCGTTGAGTTCGCGCTCGAGCGTTTGGGTGTCGCCGCGCTCCCAGGCCCCGCTCAGCGTCTCCAGGCTCTCGATGCCCGCCTCCGCTTCATCGATCGCCTCCAGCAGCATTTGCCGCTGCAGCGCGTCGGGAAGTTCGGCGAGCAAACCGATCTGCTGCGCGGGGGTTTCGAACCAGCGCATGGTCTTGCTGTGTGCATCACCGTAAGCATCGATGGCGCGGTCGACACTGGCGCCAGGATCGTAGCCCGCGCGCAGGATCGGCGCCAACGTCAAGGTCAGGCCCGCGAGCCAGGGCCGCATCGGCTCCAAGGCTTGGGGCTCGATCCCAAGCCGGCGCGCGGCGTCCGCAAGGCGCTCGCGGTCTTCCGGCTTGAGCCAGGTCGACAGCGGCCGTCCTGGCGGCGCCATGCCCAAAAGCAGCGTGAGCTCTCGCGCGCGCTCATCGTTTGCGGGCGAGTTCTCGACCTCGGTCCAGATCTCCTCGGCCTGTGCGAGAGCGGCCTCGACAGCAGGGCTGCCCCATGGCTCGCCGCTCTCGCGCAGATGGATGGTGCCGTAGAGGTACAAAGTGGAATCGGCGTCACGGGCCACAAATAGTGCCGGCGCGAATTCGGGCGCGCGTGTTGGGGCGCAGGCGGTGAGCGCGAGCGCCGATATGGCGAGTGCTAGCCCCAACCTCTGAAACCGAGAGCAAATCCTCCCCAAACCGCAGCACCACCCATCCCCGGATGAATGCGCAGCATTCATTCCGGGGCCCAGGATCACGAACCGATCGCGTTTATGGGTCCCGGACTTGCGCTTCGCGCAATCCGGGAATGGGTGTTGACACGTTGCTGATATCACGTTCATCGCCGCCGCGGCATCTTCTTCGCTGGAAAGTCGCGTTTGTAGCCACTTGCGTGCAAAATGGCTACAAACACTTCGCGCCCTTCATTCACCGCCACGGTGCGAAGTGTTTGGAGAGCTTCAGGCCCTGGCCCTGATAGTTAGAGCCGCTCTCGCCATAGAGCCGGTCCACCGGGCCTGACAGTTTTTCGAACACCAATTTGCCCACCGGTTGGCCGTCCTCGACGAAGAACGGCACGTCGCGCGAGCGCACCTCTAAAACCGCGCGGCCTTCGTTCGGGGCGATGCCAAAACCTGGATCGAAGAAGCCGGCATAGTGCGCGCGGAATTCGCCGAGTTCCGGCCGGATCGGCGCCATTTCTGCCGCTTCGTCGGGCGGGATCAGCACGTTTTCCTTCGACGCGAAAATGTAGAACTGCCCCGGCTCCAGCACGACGCGTCCGCGCCGCGCTTCGAGCGGCTCCCAAAAATCGCGTGGATCGTAAGCGCCGACACGGTCGACATCGATGACGCCGGAATGCCGCTTGGCGCGGAAGCCGACGGGGCCCTTGAGCGCGAGGTCCATGGTGAAATCGATCTCGCGCTTGGGTTGGGGCGGCCCGCGCCGCAGGCGCGCCTGGCTCAGACGCGCGCCGGTGCGCACCAGGATTGAGAACGTGCACGGGCTGATCTCGGCCCAAACCGGACCGTGATAACCCATCGAGATGTGATCGAACGATTGCGCGCCGTCGGTGATGAGGCGCGTGAATACATCGATGCGGCCGGTGGAGCTTTTCGGATTGGCCGCGCCATGCAAGTGCGGCGGCAGCGTGAACTCTTCCAGCACCTGCGCGAGGTACACGCATCCGGTTTCCAGCACCGCGCCGCCGGTGAGATCGATCCTGTGCATGACCAATTGATCGTCTAGGCGGTCCGCGACTTTCGCGCCCGCGCCGGGCAGGAAACTCGCGCGCAGGCGGTAGGCGGTCTCGCCCAGGCGCAGATCGAGGCTGGCCGGCTGGAGTTGATCGTCCAGGAAAGGCGCGTCGGCCCCGATCCAGCCCTGATCGATGGCGCGCTTCAATTCGCTGTCGGAAAGGACGCCGTGGGCGTTGCTCATGCCTCTCCCCTGGCTTGGGTTGCCGGATTTGTCTAGGTTGACCCCATGTTCGAACAAGAAACAGCTGGCGTCATGGTCCGGGTCGCGCCGCGCTTCCTGCCCGAGGAATCGGCGCCGGAACAAAGCCGCTATGTCTGGGCCTATACGATCGAGATCGAGAACCGCGGCAGCGAGACCGTGCAGCTGCTGTCGCGCTACTGGCGCATTACCGACGAGAACGGCCTCACCCAGGAAGTGCGCGGCCCCGGCGTTGTCGGCGAACAGCCGGTGATCGGTCCGGGAAAGAGCTTCCGCTACACCAGCGCCTGCCCGCTAGCCGCGCCCTCGGGCGTCATGGTCGGCGCCTATTCAATGCAGCGGATCGGCGACGGCGGCGCGTTCGACATTGCCGTGCCGTTGTTCGCGCTCGATAGCCCCCATCAGAGCAAGCGGGCGAACTGAGATGGCTCACCCAGCGTTTTCCGAAGCCATGCGCCGCGTTATCACTGGCGAGAGCGCCAATGGGCGTTCCGCGATCGTGATCGACGCACCGCCTTCGGGCGAAATCGGCGCGCCGGGTTTGGGCGGCTTGTACGAGATTTGGGAGGAACTGATCGTCGGCAAGTTCCACAAACAGCAAGTCCTCGATAGCGGCGCGCTCGAACCGGTGCTTTCGCCGGGTCCAAATCAAGTGAAAGTCCGCTGGTTCGTGATCGAGCCGCCGCCGGCGGGCGTAGCCGCGGAGGCGATGAAAGCCGCCGCGCGCGAACGCTTCGCCCAATTCGGCGCCGAACACGAATTGCGCGATCAGGACCGCCATCCGGCGATGCATCAAACCGAAACGCTCGATATCATCTGCCTGATTTCGGGTGACGCTTCGCTGATCCTCGACGACGGAGAGACGCGCCTCAAGCCAGGGCAAATCGTGATCCAGCGCGGCACCAGCCACGCCTGGACCGCGCACGGCGGGCCGGCGCTGTTCCTCGCGGTGCTGATCGACCGGAAGGTGTGAGCGGCGTCATCTTGGACCGCCGGCGTCCTCGCCGGCTCTTTTTTGTCGCCACGCACGCCGGTCGTCGTAGTGGAAAAAGAACGCCGGCGAGGACGCCGGCGGTCCATAGTCTCACCGCCCCGTCGGCAAATCCTTGAACGCGATCCCCTTGTCCGCGCGCTGATCCTGCGGCAGGCCGAGCACGCGTTCGGCGAGGATGTTCTTCAATATCTCGTCCGTTCCGCCGGCGATGCGCAGGCCCGGCGCGAACATGTAGCTCATGTGGAACGCGCCTTCCAAAGGCGCGAGCGCGGGATCGTCGATGATGCCGTAATGGTCGAGCGCTTCGATGGCGGCGTTGGAAATGTCCATCATCTGGTTGGCGTTGATCACCTTGCCGATCGAGCTTTCCGGCCCCGGCGCTTGGCCTTTCGACAGCGCCGTCATGGTGCGGAATTTCGCAAGCTTGTAGCCCTCGGCGCGCACGATCCAGTCGGCGAGCTTCTGGCGGAACGCCTCGTTCTGCATCAGCGTTCCATCGCCGGTGGGCGAGGCGGCGCTGCGCGCGAAATTCATGATCTCGCGATAATCGGGCCCGGGCGAACCGCCGACCGCGAGGCGCTCGTTCATCAAAGTCACCAGCGCCACGCCCCAGCCCTGGCCGGGCTCGCCCAAGCGATGATCGTCCTTGATGCGCACATCGGTGAAATACACTTCGTTGAAATCGCTTCCCCCGGATGCCTGATGGATCGGGCGCACATCGACGCCCGGCGCCTTCATGTCGACGATGAACATGGTCAGGCCCTTGTGCTTTTCTACGTCGGGATTGGTGCGCACAAGTAGAATGCCAAAATCCGAGAAATGCGCGCCGGTGGTCCACACTTTCTGGCCGTTGATCACCCAATCATCGCCATCCTTCACCGCTTTGGTTTTCGAGGCCGCCACATCCGAACCCGCGCCCGGTTCGGAAAACAGCTGACACCAAATCTCCTCGCCCGAAAGCGCCTTGGCGACGTAACGCTGTTTGATCGCCTCGCTGGCGAACGCAATCACCGTAGGCAGGCACATGCCCAGCCCGATGGCGAACGGCGCGGACGGCGCGTCGAACTTGGCTTCTTCTTGCCCGAAGATGACGCTGAAGATCGGCGGCAGCCCGCGCCCGCCATGTTCCTTGGCCCACGTGATGCCGGCGAAACCGGCCTCGGTCTTTTTTTTCTGATACGCTTTCGCGGCCTTCAAATAATTGGCGCCGCGGAGCGAACGGTTCATGCGGTCCCTCTCGGCGACCTTCGGCGCGCAATTGGCCTCCAAAAACGCCCGCGCCTCGGCGCGGAAGGCTGCTTCTTTGGGGGTGTCGTTGAAATCCATGGGGTGTGCTCACTCACGAAATTTGAAAGGCAATGCGAGGCTGGCGATGAAGCCGGCCACTGAAACCGCGAACGCAATACCCAGCAACAGCGTCAACACGCCTCCTGGGATGTTGCTGGAATAGTCGCCGCCGGGCTGAAGCATTTTTCCGAAGAAGGAGAGGTAAAGCGCGCCGACGCTGACGCCCCAAGCGCCTGTGAACAGCGCGCGCCGCGCTGGCGTTGGCTGACCCACAAACCAGGCGCCGGCAATCAACAGCGCGCCCATCAGCTGATCGTCGATCCACGCCGGAATGGGCCGCTCCTGGCCCCAACTGCGAAAGCCCTCGCCGATCATCAGCGAGAGCGCGAGCAGCACGGCAAGGATGCGGAGGAGTTTCAAGCCGCGTTCCTCTGCTCCAGCCGCTTCACCAACTTTTCCTTCCACACAGCGGGGCTCCCCGCTTGCAGTGCGAGCAACTTCGCGCGGCGGAAGTACAAGTGGCAATCGACTTCCCAGGTGAAGCCCATGCCGCCGTGGGTTTGTATGTTTTCCTTGGAACACAGCGCATAGGCGTCGCATGCGGCTGCACGCGCGGCGGCGGCGGCGAAGGGAAGTTCGCCGGAATCGGTGGAAAGCGCCCAGGCGCCGTAATAGGCGTTCGAGCGCGCCACCTCGATGGCGACATACATGTCCGCCAGCTTGTGCTTGATGGCCTGGAACGAACCGATCGGGCGCGAGAAGGCGTAGCGGCTCTTGGCGTAGTCAGTCGCCATTTCAAGGCACGCCTGCGAGCCGCCGACCTGCTCGAACGCCAACAACACAGCGGCGCGGTCGAGCACGGCTTCGGCGAACTCCCAGCCCTGCCCCGCCGCGCCAAGGCGCTCCGCCTTGGCGTTCTTGAACTCGAGTTTCGCATGCCCGCGTGTCGGATCGAGCGTCTTCAAGCTCGTGCGCGTCACGCCGGGTTGGTTCAGCTCAACCAGCACCAGTGAAAGCCCCGCGCCCTCCTTCGCCAGCACCACCGCGTGGCTGGCGCAATCGCCGTCGGTCACGGGAATCTTGGCGCCGGTGAGCGCCGCGCCATCGAACTTGGCCTGTATGTTGGACGCGCTCGGCGCGCCGGGCCCTTCGCTCAAGGCAAAGCAGCCGATGATTTCTCCCGCCGCTAGCTTCGGCAACCACGCCGCCTTCTGCGCCTCGCTCCCCGCCAGCATCAAAGCTTCGGCGAAAAAATACACAGTGGAGGAAAACGGGATCGGCGCCAAAGCCCGGCCCAATTCCTCGGCCAGCACGCAAAGCTCCAGCCGCCCGAGCCCCAAGCCGCCGTGCGCCTCGGGGATCGCCGCGCCCAGCCAGCCCATTTCAGCGACCGCGCGCCAGAGGCCTTCGTCGTACGAGACGCCGGCATCGTCGAGCACACGGCGCGTCACCTTGGAGGACGCTTTCTCGCTCAGGAATTTCCGCGCCTGGTCCTTGAGGCTTTTCTGGTCGTCGGAGAAATCGAAATTCAAGCCAGCCTCCGCGCATTCATGGTTGCCCTCACCTTAACGCTGCCGCCGCCAGCAATGAAAGGCGCCTTTGCGTCAACGCGCGTTCACGAAGGGGAAAGCGCGTTCCGCTACACTGGCCCCTTGGAGTTTCCACTATGGCTAAGGCTTCCTTTCACAAAGGCCAGCGCGTTTTCGTCAAGACCGTGGGCACCTGGGCCCCGGTTGAGCGGGTCATCCCGCAATGGGTCAAGAACGTCGAAGAGCCGCTGCGCATCACTTACGACCTCGGCCTCGGCCGCGAATTCCAGGCCCACGAATTGGCGGCTGAGGAGAAGGAGCCGGCGCGCCCGGATCTGATCGTCTCGGAACAATGGCGCGTGTTGCGCTCCTCCAATCGCTTGAGTTCGGATGCGCGCGACCCGCGCCATCCCTTCCCGGGCACTTTCCCGGTCGTCGTCACCGACGAGAAGGACTGGGGCGGCTGGCGCGTGCCGATGACCGAATATGACCGCGACCCCCAGCGCGTGGAGCGCCAGGCCCGCGTCATGGCGAATGCGCTGCATCTGATGCGCGTCGCGCGCAGCCTTGTGGAATTCGCACAAGACTGCCCCGACGATACGCCGGGTGCGCTGAGCGATCTCGCGCGCCAGGCCGAAATGGTGCTCGCGACGATCTATCACGAACCGGCGCCGGCGGTTGCAGCGGAAGCGGACGCTCCGGCGCGGTGAATCGGACTTGCGCTTCGCGCAACCCGGGAATGGGTGGGAGCAAGCGTTGATTTCGGCGCGCGCTTGGCTCATGTGAAGGCTCCTCCCGGAGCCCCTCATGCGCGACGCCGACACCGCTTCCGTACGCCTCGCCGATTACACCCCACCTGACTACCAGATCGACGAAATCGCGCTGGTGTTCTCACTCGAACCCAGCGCCACAATCGTTGCGGCATGTTCGCAGGTGCGCCGCACGCGCCCCGACGCTTGCCCGCTTGTGCTTAACGGCGAACGCCTCGAACTCCAGAGCATCGCTATCGACGGCCGCGTTCTCGACGCGCATGAATTCAGCGTCGAACCCGGCAAGCTGATCGTTCACGCCCCACCGGTTTCTTTCCGCCTCGATATCGTCACGCGCATCGACCCCGCCGGCAACACTGCGCTCGAAGGGCTCTACATGTCGGGCAGACGGTTCTGCACGCAATGCGAAGCCGAAGGCTTCCGTGCCATCACCTATGCGCTCGACCGCCCCGACGTGCTCGCCCGCTACGCCGTGCGCATCGAGGCGGACAAGGAAGAATACCCCACCCTGCTCTCCAATGGGAACCTCACGGAGGCCGGCGATCTCGAAGGCGGGCGGCATTTCGCCATCTGGGTCGACCCCCATCCCAAGCCTTGCTATCTATTTGCTCTCTGCGCCGGGCGCTACGACAGCATCGAGGACACGCTCGTCACGCGCAGCGGCCGCAGCGTCGCGCTCGCGATCCACGTCGACCCCGGCGACGCCGCGCGCGCCCAATACGCCATGGACGCGCTCAAGCGGGCGATGAAATGGGACGAGGACGTATTCCAGCGCGAATACGATCTCGACGTGTTCAACATCGTCGCCGTGCGCGATTTCAATTTCGGCGCAATGGAGAACAAAGGCCTCAACATCTTCAATTCCTCGCTGATCCTGGCGGACGCTGAAACCGCGACCGATGCCGATTTCGAAGCAATTGAGGCGGTTGTCGGTCACGAGTATTTCCATAATTGGACCGGCAACCGCATTACCTGCCGCGATTGGTTCCAGCTCTGCTTGAAGGAAGGCCTCACCGTCTTTCGCGATCAGGAATTTTCCGCCGACCAGCGCTCACGGCCGGTGCAGCGCATTAAGGATGTCAAGCGCCTGCGCGCGCGCCAATTCGCCGAGGACGCGGGGCCGCTCGCACACCCCGTACGGCCGGCGAGCTATCAGAAGATCGACAATTTCTATACCGCGACCGTGTACGAAAAAGGCGCCGAACTCATCCGCATGCTGAAGCGCCTGATTGGCGAAGAAGCGTTCGCGGCCGGCATGCAACTCTATTTCGGGCGCCGCGACGGCACCGCCTCGACGGTGGAAGACTTCATCGCCTGTTTCGAGGAAGCAGCCGGGCGCGACCTTTCCGCGTTCATGACCTGGTACGAGCAAGCTGGCACGCCGAAGCTCAAGGCGCGCGGCGAGTACGATGCGAGCACGCGCTCTTATCGCCTCACATTATCACAACACACCGCGCCAACGCCGGGCCAGGCGGAAAAAAAAGCGCTGCCGATCCCGCTCGATATCGGCTTCATCTCAGCAACTGGCGCACACCTTAGCGCCCGTCTCGACGGCGCAGCAGCGGCAAGCCAGCGCCACGCGCTGTTGCTCGACAGCGCGCAGGCGCACTTCGTGTTTCACGATCTCCATGAGGCGCCAATCCCCGCGTTTCTGCGCGGTTTTCCCGCGCCGGTGACGTTGGACGACGGGCTAAGCAGTGACGAGCAGCTGGCGCAGATGGCGCACGATTCCGACGCCTTCACGCGCTGGGAGGCAGGCCAAGCCATAGCGCGCGCGCTGATGCTCGGAGAAGCAAACGCTTCGCCCGCGGCCCTTGCCCAGGCGCTCGGCCGCGAGCTTGACCGCGCCCAGGAGGATGCGGCGTTTGCAGCACTCGCGCTTCGCCTGCCCGACCTCAACGAATTGATCCTGGCGGCGCCAGCGCCCGACCCTGAAGCTCTGTTTGCGTCGCGTGAAAAACTGCGGCGCGCGCTGGCCTCGGCATTGCGGGAACGCTTGACGCCGCTCGCCGCCGCGGCCAGCG
>DPWD01000065.1 GCA_003526465.1 Hyphomonadaceae bacterium | reverse complement strand
ATCGCTGCCGCGCGAACCGTAAAGCGCATCCGCGCCGGCGCCGCCTTCGAGATAATCGCCATTGCCGCCGTCGAGCGCGAGCGCGGCGTTTTCCGCCGCGGCGTCGCCGAGTGTAAACGCGATGTTGGCGGCGTTGGCCGCGAACAGGCGATCGTCGCCCGCGCCGGCGATAAGCCAATCGTCCAGCTTGCCGCCGACCAGCACATCATTGCCGTCGCCGCCGATCAAATCATTGCCCAAATCGCCGCCGCGGATCGTATCATTACCCGCCGCGCCGTCGATCAACGCCGCAACGCGGATTGTGCGATTGCCGGCGACCGCCGCCGCGCCGTTGAGCGTGAGCGCGGTGGTGAGCGCAATCGTGGCGCCATTCACCGTGAGCGTATCGGCCCCCGCCGTGGCGACGATGCGATCCTTGCTCGCCGTGTCGACGGTGTCGCCAAGCACGCCTAGCAATGCGCCATCGGAATCCACGAACACGAACAGTCGCTCACTCGTTTCCGGGTCGAGTTCCAGGAACACATTGCCCGGCGCAAACGCGGTGCCGTCAATCTTCCCATCCGCGGTTTCGTCCAGGAACGCGGCCCAGCCGCCGAGCCAATCGCTCTTCCAGCGCCGGTCGAGCCCCAGTTCGAGCACGCGCGCGAAAGTGATGGTCCAGCCGGCGGTGAAGGCGCTCGACGGCTCGGCCGCGATCAGCGCATTGATCACGGCGCCATCTTGCAGATACTGGGCATAATCCTGCGCCGTTGCGATATTGCCGAACAGCGTGTTGGCCTCAAAATCGCCGGCCGCGTAGCCGGCAGCAAAGCGGTTGCCGCCGGACATCGCCATGGTCGCCGTGACCGCGCGCTTGATGTACACATCGCCGCCGACGAGGCGTTCGCTCAAGTCGTACAACGCGATGAAGGCGCCGTGATTGACCAGCTGGCCTGCGTCCTTGGTACTGAATGTCACCGCGCCGGACGCGTTGGGCTTGTACCAGTATTTCTTGCCCTTGACCTCGTAGGCGCCGGCCTGCACGCCCGCGACATCGACAAGGCGCGATCCGCTCGCCGCCACCACGCCGTTGAGCAATTCGCCAACCTGGGTCGCGAACGAACGCACCGCGTCCTTCGGCCCCTGGTTCTTCGACCACACATTGGCGACGCGAAATTCCTGTTCGTTCTCGTTCCACGCCAGCGACGCTCCAGCCTTCGGCGTGCCGCCGAACAGCGAGCCGATCAGGCCGCCGAGGATAGTGTCGATGAATACGATTACCGCCACCGCGATCACGGCAAGCACCGGGTTGGCGAGCAATTGCGGGTTCTGCGCAAGAAAAGCAGCCGCGTTGATGCTTCCGTAAGCTTGCCCGACCGCGGCGCCTATCTGGCCGCCGCGCGTTTCCGGCTCCAGCAAATCCATCGCCAGCCGGCCGCCGATGTACGAGCCGATGACGTTGATGAACAGAGCGGCGTTGATGCCCGAATTCCAAGTGCGCGACCCGTTCGGCGGCGGGGTCGGCGTGCCCTCGGTGGGAACCGGCGCCCCCCCGAACTCCGAAATCGGATGACCGCTCGAATTGATCACCTGCCCGCTGGAATTGGCGTAAACGGTCGTCGGCGCGCCGTTCAGCGTCACGGTCGTTGTGAAGGGATCGCCAAGGTGCAGCAGATTGGTCGCGATCTGCGATAGGACACGGCCGCCGACGCTGGTTGCAAGCTGACCGCTTACGCCCTCCAAGCCAAGTTCGTCCGCGAGTTGGCCGATGAGATACGAACTGACCGCTCCAACGGCCTGCCCCTCCAGGGTCGCAAGCAGATCGCCGCCGAGCGCTTGCTCTAACGCGTTGCCCAGGCCGCCACCGGCGACGGGCCCATCGCTCGGAAACCCGTTGGTCTCCATCCACTCGCCGAGATTGGTGAGCACCGACTGCAGCGTCGAGGACACCACGATCTGCGCCAGCGGATTGTCACCCGCAAGTTCGCGACCAAGCACCTGGCCGATAGAGCTGAGCAGGTCGGAGGTGTCGAGACGAAACCCAGCAGCAACCGCGTCGCGAATTGCTCCAGTCGCCTCAATCCCCTCTTGCCGAAGCCAATCAAGTAAGTCCTGTTGACGACCGTCGGCAACGCCGAAGCCGAATGTTGAATCGAGCAAAGCCACGCGCCACTGCTCAAGCTTGGGACGCGCTAGATAATGGAGCCGGTCGGATCTGTAGGCATCATCGGCAGATTGACCTGCGGGCGGCGGGATTAGTTCGATGAATCCCTCTGAAACCAGCCCGTTCAAAGTAGCGAGGTCGGCAGCCTCACTCCCCGCGAGAACCAGCTGGATGTGCTCCGCCACCCGATTTCTGTGCCAATCTCTATAGGAAGACTGGTTGTGGAAAGTCTTTATCAACGAAAGGAATGTGTCGCCATCGGTATAACCATCTCTGACGACGTCGTTGAGAGCGTTGGTGACTTGAGCCGGCGTAAGATTCAGTTGAGGCCCGAGGCGATTTGCGATCGCCAGCATCGCCTCGTACGACCCGCCATAAGCCATGTCGAGCCGCAGCACGTCTGCTGTCGTTGGTAAATGGTTTATGTTCCATAGTAGGCTTTGCGCTTCGTCATACACCCCTTGAGAGTGCACGAAATTCTGGTGCATAAACTCATGCAGAATGTCGGTGAGAAATTCGATGCGCTGACGTGTCGTGGTAAGATTGCCGCCGGCGGTAACAACCGTCTCAATTTGATGATCGTTGCCGTCTTGGCGGAAAGGCGCCCCAATCCCGCCGACCCCCGGCGTTGGCGCCGCACGCAGCGAGAACGCGGTATCGCCTCTGGAGTTTATCTCGGCCAGCGCCTGCATCTCGCGCGAGTTTGCGAAGGAGCTGTCTGCCTGTAGCGTTGCAACAATCGCTCTGTACTCTGCTTCGACCAATTGCTGCTCGGTGAACGAACCGCCACTTCCGACGCCCGTCCCGTACCCCAGAAAAACCATTCTCGGCAGGCTGAAGACCCCCGTTGGCGTTTGGATAGTCAGCGCGGGAAACTCGATTTGAGATGTCGTGCCTGTCACCACATATTGCGCGACGCTGTTTACGAACGGTGTTTGGGTTAGCCCTGCATAGGTCGTGGCAACGACCTGATTGGAAACCTGAGTGACAGTCGGCGCCGCCGGCTGGCCTGTCAGCGGTGGCGGAGACGGAGGAGGGATGGGGGGTGGCGGAGGTGGCGGAGGCAAACCCGCGCCGCTCGGAGGGGCAGCCGCGGCGGCGACTTGTCCGAATGCAACAATAACACGATTGCCGGGCATCTTGTTTGCCTCCTGTTGGAGCGGTTATTCAAATGGGCATGCCGCGCGGACGCCAAATGTGCGTCCGTTTTCCTCTTCGGTCAGTTCGTCCAATTGCGCGGAAGCGCCGCCAAAAAGCCTATACCGCCGTCCTTCCTCAAGCCGGATGCCCGGAAAAACTCCGCCCGATCTGATTTGATCAACACTCGCAATAGCGTAGACTGATTTGCCGTCTCCGAGCGCACCGTGATCTATCTCGGCCTCGCTGATCGCATAGAGGTTTGTCGGACTTGACCAGGCGCACGGAATGCCGGAGCGCGAATCATAATAATCGTCCAAACAAAAGCTTGAGAGCGTTCGCACGAAGTGAGCGGTTCCCTCGACAGCAACCAGGCTCGGCTCCCCGGCGGGATCTGGCGCTGAGTGCGCCTCACGGCACGCGCCCGGATAAGCCTCCATGCATGGAGTGCAAGGCGCGGCATTTGCCGTTGTCGCCTCCACCGCTGGCGAGGGTGCCGAATGCACAGCTGCTGCAATAGGAGCGCACCCACCTATAGCCAAACAAGCAATAAACATGAGCGCCCAAGCCGCGTCGCGAGTTGGCCTAGGTCTTCGCCGTGCACCAAATCTGAAACCCCGCATTATCTCTCCCTACCCGCCTCCTCCACCCGCCGCGCGATTGGCGAGAGCAGGAATTCGATGATGCGGCGCCGCCCGGTTCTGATCTCTGCTGTCACCGCCATGCCGGCGGTTAGCTGCGTCGCTCGCGCGCCCACCCTAATGGTTTGCCGTGACAGTTCAATCCGTGCGGGAAACACAAGACCGAGTTCTTCGTCCTCGATGGCGTCGCGGCTTAGAAACACCAGGCGCCCGGTGACAATCCCGTAACGCGTGAACGGAAACGCCTCCAGTTTCACTCGCACCTCTTGTCCTTCGCGCACGAAACCGGCGTCGCGATTCAAGACGTTAGCTTCGACAACCAGCCGCGTGCCCTCGGGCACGATCACCAGCAGCGGATCGGCCGGGCGCACCACCGCGCCGACGGTGGTCACTTGCACTTGCTGCACAATTCCCGACGACGGCGCCGTCAGGATGGTGCGCCGGTTGCGTTCGCTGGCCATGGCGAATTCCTGCGCCCTGAGCCGCGCGGTGGCGTCGGCTTCGTTGAAGGCGTCCAAGGCCTCGCGGCGAAACGTCGTGCGCTGGGCCTCAAGCCGCTGGTGGGCGCCGGTTTCCGCGGCGCGGGCGCGGG
>DPWD01000028.1:1437-2883 GCA_003526465.1 Hyphomonadaceae bacterium | reverse complement strand
GGATGTTCTGCAGATTGGGATCGTTCGAGGACAAACGCCCGGTCGTCGTTGAAGCCAGCGCATACGATGTGTGCACACGACCCGTGCGCGGGTTGATCGCCTGGCCGAGCGCCTCGGTATAGGTCGAGCGCAATTTCGAAAGTTCGCGCCAGTCCAACACCACGCGCGGCAGGTCGTGGCCCTCCTCGACCAATTGCTCCAGCACGGACGCATCGGTGGACCACGCGCCAGTCTTGGTTTTCGAGCCGCCGTTGAGCTTCATCTCATCGAACAGAATCTCGCCCACCTGTTTGGGCGAGCCGATGTTGAACTCGCGCCCGGCAAGCCCCTGCGCCTCCGCCTCGAACTGCAGCATTCGCTGCGCGAAATCGCCCGAAAGCCTCGAGAGCATGTGCGGATCGATGCGGATCCCCTCGCGCTCCATCGCCGCCAGCACCNNGGCCGCTCCAGCGTCTCGTAAACCGTGACAAGGCGCTCGCGCGCGAGTTCGGGCTTCAGCTTTTTGTACAGCCGCAGCCCCGCGTCCGCCTGCTCGCAGGAATAGAGCGCCGCGCGCGCCACCGGCGCGAGATCGAAACCGACCTGCGCTTTGCCCTTGCCAACCACATCGGCGAGCGGCGTCAGCGCGTGGCCGAGATGCTTCTCCACCAGCGAGGCCTTGTCATGCGGATCGAGCCCGCCATAGAGCGCGTAGGATTGCAGCATTGGATCGTCGAATGGCGCCAACGCGATGTCGCGGTGCGCGAAAAGTGCGATGTCCCATTTGATGTTGAGCCCGACCTTGAGGATCGCGGCGTCTTCGAGCAGCGGCTTGAGTGCGGCGAGAGCGGTGGGGAGCGGGATTTGAGTTTCTCCCCCGCCCCCTTGTGGCGCGGGGGCAGGGGGTGGGGGGGAGGGGAACTCGCTCGCAAAGAGTTCCCCCGCGCGCGGATCGGCGGCGCGGTGGCCCACTGGAATGTAGCACGCATCGTTGGCCCCAAGCGCGAGCGATACGCCTACCAGTTCGGCGCGTTGCGCGTCGTACGAGCTTGCTTCGGTGTCGATGCCGACAACACCCGCCGCTTGCGCGCGCGCGATCCAGGCGTTCAGTTCGCCGAGATCGCGCACGATTTTGTACGCCTCGCGGCGGAACTCGGTATCGACAAACTCTGCCACCGGCCCGCTCCCGGCGGTGGTAGCGATTGCGGCCGCAGAAGGTGCCGCGGCGTATTGCGCAACGATCGCCGCGCCCTTTTCCTTGGCATAATGCTCGCGCACGCGCCGGCCCAGCGTGCGAAATTCCATGACGTCGAGGAATTGCAGTAGCATGCCGGGGTCAGGCTCGCGCACGGCGAAATTTTCCCACGCCTCTTCCACCGTCACGTCGTCCTTCAGAGTCACCAACACCTTCGAGAGCCTGATCTGGTCGGCGAAATTGATCAAAGTCTCGCGCCGCTTCGGCTGCTT
>DPWD01000028.1:0-1346 GCA_003526465.1 Hyphomonadaceae bacterium | reverse complement strand
TCCGGCGGCACGCCGAATTTTTCCATCACGGCTTCGATGCCGAGCGGCCTCTGCTTCATCGGATCGTAAAGTTGAATCTGCCCGTCGGTGACGAGTTGCATCAGATCCTTATCGCTTGAGACAATCTTCACGCTCGCCCCCGCTTTCGCCGCCTGGCGCGCGTAAGTGGCGATCAGGTCGTCGGCCTCGAAGCCGCCCATCTCGATGCACGGCAAATTGAAGGCGCGCGTGGCGTCGCGGATCAGCGGAAATTGCGGAACGAGGTCCTCGGGCGTCGGCGGGCGGTGCGCCTTGTATTCGGGATAGAGCTGGTTGCGGAAGGTGATTTCCGATTTGTCGAAGATGACGGCGAGGTGCGTGGGCACCTCGCTGCCCTTCATCTCCTCCAGGAATTTCCACACCATGTTACAGAAGCCCGCGACCGCGCCGACGGAGAGCCCATCGCTCGCCCGCGTTAGCGGCGGCAACGCATGGTAGGCGCGGAAAATGTAGCCCGAACCGTCGATCAGGAAGAGGCGGGTGGCGGGGGATTTGGTCATTTCGGCTCAGCGTCGGGCCAGGGATCGGCGGGGCGTTTCACTTCGGCGTAGAGTTTCTCTGCGACTGCCTTCAGCGCCGCTAAGTCACGTACAACTACCTCCCAAAGCAGAGACGGCGCGACATCGTCGTACAGATGTCGAAGTACGTTGCCGATATCCGCGATACGCCGCCACGGAATCTCGGGAAAGCGCGCCTTCTGTGCTTCCGTCAAATGCCGACTCGCCTCTGAGATGATTTCGAGCTCGCGCTCGACAATCCTGTAGGGGCGAAAATCGGTGGAGAAGATTTGCTCATCGATATCGCGGACCACCAATTCGATGTGGCGAATGGCATTGAGGATCGCGAAAACGCGATACCGCGTGGGCTTCGGCCTGGGCATCAGAAAACGGCGACGGCTTCCGCTTCGATGTCGCCACGGAGCATGGGGTGAAGGCTCTCGCGGAGAATGAGATCGACCGGCAAATGCAAGTGATCCTCCAGGAAGTGCCGAATTCCGATGACGTCAAGCAAGCTCAGACGCTGCCCCGGCTGGCGCTCGAAGAACAAATCGACATCGCTTGCGCTGCTTGCGCCGCCTTTGGCTCGCGACCCGAAAAGGTAAAGCGAGGCCACGCCAAACTGCCGCAATTGGGGCTCAAGCGCCCTGAGTTGAGTTAGAGTTCCGAGAGAGTCCATGCCCCTTGCTAGCACGTTCTTCTCCTCCCGTCAGCCCGCGCCCGCCCGTCAGCCCCGCATCAGCGCGTCGAAATCGGTGCGATCTCCCGCGCGCGCGGCCAGCGCCTCGCAATCGCCGGTGCGCAGGAAGG
>DPWD01000362.1 GCA_003526465.1 Hyphomonadaceae bacterium | reverse complement strand
GGATGCTTTAACAATGTGTTTCCGCGCTTCGTCTTCCGATGAGACGCCGCCGCCGCCTCGCTTGTCCGGGGCGGCCCGATGACGCTTGCCCACGCCTATGAGGCCCCGCCCGCGCCCCGCCGCGCCCATGTCGTGGTGGTCGGAAACCAGAAGGGCGGCGCCGGCAAATCGACCGTGGCGATGCACCTTGCCGTGGCGCTCATGCGCATGGGCAAGCGCACCGGCGTGCTCGATCTCGACGTCCGCCAGCGGACGCTCACGCGCTATGTCGAAAACCGTGTGCGCCACATAACAAGAGGGGCGCAGCTGCCCTCGCCGCAGATACTGGAAGTGACCGAGAGCCGGGCTAGGCAATTGGACGCAGCCGAGGCCGAGGAAGGCTCTGTGTTCAAGGCGGCGCTGCGCAGGCTGAGCGAGACCTGCAGTTTCGTCGTTATCGATTCTCCGGGCGGGGATTCCTATCTCTCGCGCCTGGCGCACGCCTGTGCGGACACGCTGGTGACGCCGCTCAATGACAGCTTCGTCGATTTCGACGTGCTCGGCGACATCGACGCGGTGCGCGAGGACGTGATCCGGCCGTCGGTTTACAGCGAGATGGTTTGGGAGGCGCGCAAGAGCAAGGCCGCATCGTTGCGCACGCCGATCGATTGGGTAGTGCTGCGCAACCGTACTTCGACCAACCGCATCGAGGCCAAGAACAAGAGGCGCGTCGCCGATGCGCTCAAGACGCTCTCCAACCGGATCGGGTTCCGGCTCGCCCCCGGCCTTTCCGAACGCGTCATTTTTCGCGAGCTATTTCCGCAGGGGCTAACGCTTCTTGACCTCGACGCACCTGGCGGGGCAGGCGAGATGCGCATGAGCCATCTCGCCGCGCGTCAGGAATTGCGCGATCTGTTCGTGACGCTGAAGCTGCCGGGGCTCGAAGGCGAGCCGCTTCGGTTCTAAGCTCAAGCCCACAATGCTTCCAGCACTTGCCCTTATCGCCCTCGCGTTCACATTTCTCCTGTTTGTGCGCGTCAGCGGCGCGCGCCGGGCCATGCTGACGCAGCGTTGGCCGAGCCTCGCGCTTGGGGCGTTGGGACTATTCGCCTTGTCGCGCGGCGCCTTGGGGCCAGCGCTGACCTTGGCGGTTCTGGCGGGATTGAGCTGGTTCGTTTTTCCCGCACTACTTGGGCGCCCGCGGGAATCGCCCCCTGCCGAAGACGCCCAGGACGCCGAGGCGCGCCGCATTCTCGGCGTTGGCGCGGACGCGAGCGAAGCGGAGATTCGCGCCGCCTATCGACGCAAGATTGCGCGCGCCCATCCCGACCGCGGCGGTGCACACAACGCCGCCGCCCGGCTCACAGCCGCACGCGATCATCTGCTGAAACGTAAACGCTAGTGTGGCGAATCTAAAATTTGCTGGGCGCGTGTCGCGCCGGGATCGGGCGCCGGCCATGACCGGCTCGCCGCCAAGGATTTCAGGGTCGCCGACAATCGGGGGCATCATTGGCGAAAGATGGGGGGTTCCCGCGCGGGGCCGCTTCCCCCCGCCCGCGACACACGCTATCCCGCCCCCCATGTCCCTAGACCCCATCGCGCCGGGAACCCTGGCGCTTGCCGAAGAATTCGGCCTCTCCAAGGATGAGTACGGCCTTGTCCTCCAAAAGCTCGGACGCACGCCGAACGTCACCGAGCTTGGCATCTTCTCGGTGATGTGGAGCGAGCACTGTTCCTACAAATCCACGCGCGTGCATCTAGCGAAGTTTCCGACCAAGGCGCCGCACGTCATCTATGGGCCGGGCGAGAACGCCGGCGCCATCGATATTGGCGAGGGTCTCGCCGCCATTTTCAAGATGGAGAGCCACAACCATCCAAGTTTCATCGAGCCGTTCCAGGGCGCGGCCACTGGCGTGGGCGGCATCCTGCGCGACGTGTTCACCATGGGCGCGCGCCCGGTGGCGCTGATGAACGCGCTTCGCTTCGGGGCGCCGGAACACCCAAGAACGCGCAAGCTCGTGGACGGGGTGGTTAGCGGCATCAGCTTCTACGGCAATTGCGTCGGCGTGCCGACCGTGGGCGGGGAAACCAATTTCGACGCGCGCTACAATGGCAACATCCTGGTCAACGTGTTCTGCCTTGGCATCGCCCCGCGCGACAGGATTTTCACTTCCGCCGCCAAGGGCGCAAACAATCCGGTGGTGTATGTCGGCGCCAAAACCGGGCGCGACGGCATCCACGGCGCCACCATGGCCAGCGCCGAATTCGTCGAAGGCGACGACAGCCAGCGCCCCACCGTGCAGGTCGGCGATCCGTTCCTGGAAAAGCTATTGATCGAAGCGTGCCTCGAATTGATGGCGACGGACGCCATTATCGGCATCCAGGACATGGGCGCGGCGGGGCTTACATCTTCCTCCATCGAGATGGCCTCGAAGGGCGGCGCCGGCATCGAACTCGATCTCGATGCCGTGCCCGCGCGCGAGGAGGGCATGACGCCGTACGAATTCATGCTCAGCGAAAGCCAAGAGCGCATGCTCATGGTCTTGAAGCCCGGTCGCGAAGCCGAAGCCAAGCGCATTTTCGACAAATGGGGTCTCGACGCCGCGGTGATCGGCGCAACCACGAGCACCGGCAATCTGACTTTGCGTTGGCATGGAAATATAGTGTGCGATCTGCCGCTTGGCCCGCTGGCCGACGAGGCGCCGAAATACGAGCGGCCCTATGTCGAGCCGCTGAAGGCGATCCCGTTCAGCGAGGCTGAGCAGCGCCGCTTGGCCGATGAATATCCTGGTTTCGCCGCTTCGCTCACCAAGTTGATGACCACGCCCGACATGGCCTCCAAGCGTTGGATCTGGGAGCAATACGATCGCCACGTCATGGGCGACACGCTGGCGGATTCCGGTTCGGACGCGGCGATCGTGCGCCTCTATCCAGGCCCGCGCGCGCTCGCCATGACCTGCGATGTCACGCCGCGTTATGTCGAGGCCGATGCTTACGAGGGCGGCAAGCAAGCGGTGGCCGAAGCTTGGCGCAATCTCTGCGCCGTCGGCGCGCGCCCGCTCGCGGTCACCGACAACCTCAACTTCGGCAACCCGCAACGCCCGGAGATCATGGGCCAGATCGTTTACGCCATCGAAGGCATGGCCGAAGCCTGCCGCGCACTCGCGTTTCCGGTGATCAGCGGCAATGTCAGCTTGTACAATGAGACCGACGGCAAGGCGATCCTGCCGACGCCGACCATAGGCGGCGTGGGCATTCTGGAGAATTTGGAGCGGCGCGCGACGGCGGACGCGCTCAAGGCGGGCGATGTGTTGGTTTTGATCGGGGAAGGCGGAGGCCATCTCGGCCAGAGCGTCTACGCGCGCGAAGTGTTTGGACTTGGCGGCGCCGCGCCGCCGGTCGATCTCTCGTTGGAGAAGAAGCACGGCGATTTTGTGCGCGCGTTGATCGCAGATGGTCTGGTGCGCGCCTGCCACGATCTCAGCGACGGCGGCTTGGCTTGCGCCACGGCGGAGATGGCGCTGGGCAGCGATTTGGGCGTGGCGCTCGGCTATCAGGGCGATCTGAGCGACGCTGCGTTTCTCTATGGCGAGGATCAAGCGCGTTACTTGATCGGGCTATCGCCGGACCGGATGGGAGAGCTGGAGCGGCGAGCGCGCGGGGCCGGCGTGAGTTTCCTGGTAGTCGGCGAAGCCGGCGGGCGGGAAATATCCTATCTCGGCGCAAGCAGTAACCGTGAGCGCTTGTCGCTCGAAGACCTCTGCAAGGCGCACGAAGACTGGCTGCCGACCTACATGAAGGTGGCGCATTAGAAGCGCTTCGGTGCTGCGACGGAAGGAGGCGCTGATGTCGATAGTCGATCACGTCAACATTCCCGTCCGAGAGATGGAGAGCGCAAAGCGCTTCTACGAAGCCGCGCTCGCGCCCTTGGGTTATCGTTGCTTGATGCGCGATGGAGACGCTCTTGGCTTTGGCGTGAGCACTTGGTCGTTCGGATTGGTGAGGACCGACGCCACTTTTCCGCCGGTCCATATCGCCTTTGCCGCGCAAACGCGCGAGGCGGTAACGGCATTTCATGCCGCTGCGCTAGCGGCGGGTGGGCGCGACAACGGGCAGCCCGGTTTTCGGCGGCATTACGACCCTAATTATTTCGCTGCGTTCGTATTGGATTTAGACGGCCACAATGTTGAAGCGGTGTGCCGCAACGGACGGTGAAGCATGCCTCAACACACCTACGATCTCTTCGTCATCGGCGCCGGTTCCGGCGGGGTGCGCGCGGCGCGGCTGGCGGCCAAAACCGGCGCGCGGGTGGCGACTGCGGAGGAGTATCGCATTGGCGGCACCTGCGTGATCCGCGGCTGCGTGCCGAAGAAGCTGTTGGTCTATGCCTCCGAATTCGGGCAAGCGTTCAAGGACGCAGCGGGTTTCGGCTGGAGCGTCGAGAACGCGCGCTTCGATTGGCCGACATTGCGCGACAATGTGCAGGCCGAAGTCACCCGGCTCTCCGGGCTTTATCGGAAGAATCTCGACGCCGCAGGCGTGACGATCTTCAAGGACCGCGCGGTGGTGACCGGGCCGCACGCGGTGCGCGTGGAAAAAACAGGCGAGACGATTTCCGCCGCGCGCATCCTTATCGCTACGGGTGGCCAACCTTATCGGCCGTATGAGTTGCGGGGGCAGGAATTGGCCATCACGTCGAACGAAGCGTTCCACCTGGAGCGTTTGCCGCAGAGCATTGTCGTCGCGGGCGGGGGCTATATCGCGGTGGAGTTCGCTTCGATTTTTTCGGGGTTGGGTGTTGAGACGAATTTGCTCTATCGCGGCGAGAAAATATTGCGTGGTTTCGACGAAGACCTACGCGATCACGTGCAGAGCGAACTCGCGCGAACGGGCGTGAATATCGTTACTGGCGCGGTGTTCAATGAGATCGCCGCTTTTCCCGATGGGCGCAGGCGCGCTAGTCTGAGCAACGGAGCAAGCATCGAGGCCGAGCAGATCATGTTCGCCATCGGGCGCGAGCCGAGCACTGGCGGACTTGGGCTTGAGAACGCCGGCGTGACACTGGCCAAGAATGGCGCGGTTGCGGTGGATGCGTATTCGCGCACCAACATCGCGTCGATCTTCGCCGTCGGCGATGTCACCGACCGCGTCAATCTGACCCCCGTGGCGATCCGCGAGGCGGTGGCTTTTGTGCAGAGTGAGTTCTTGGACAATCCGATGGCGTTCGATCACGCCGATGTCGCCTCGGCCGTGTTCGGGCGCCCGCCGGTCGCGTGCGTGGGGCTCACCGAGGCGGATGCGCGCGCCAAGGGGAGGGTGCGCATCTATCGCAGCGTGTTTCGCCCCATGAAGAACATTCTCGCCGGCAACGAGCAGCGCACATTGATGAAGCTGGTGGTGGATGCCGAGAGCGACCGCGTCATCGGCGTGCACCTGGCGGGGCCGGAGGCGCCAGAGCTGATCCAGCTTGCCGCGATTGCGGTGAAGGCAGGCCTCACCAAGGCGCAGTGGGACGCAACCTGCGCCGTGCATCCAACCGCGGCGGAAGAATTGGTGCTGATGGGAGAGCCGGTAAGCCACGACAACGAAGCGCCGGCGTAACGCGTCGTGCAGCGGAAGCGCTGGGTGGTTGTCGCGAGCATCCCCCTCCCCCTTGCGGGGAGGGGTAGCGGGCGGGGGTGCAACTAGGGAGTTCGCGCTTTCATTTTTGGCGCATCCCGAACCAGCACCGCCGTCACCCCCCTCCGGCTCGCATGCGCNNCCCGCAAGGGGGGAGGGACGCTGTCTGCCCGCGCGGCTAAGCGCTCGCTCACTGTTTTCAGATGCATTTGTCCTGCCCCTCGGGGGGACACTTGTACAAAATCAATAACGACTACGCCCGCCTTCCAGGCGCTCGTCGTCACCGCCTTGCCAGCGACGCTCGCCGTCATTGTAATCGTTGTCCCAGCCGTGATCGCGGCCTTCGCGATAGAGGCGGTCGTCGTCGTCGCGCCAGCCGCGATCGTCGCGCTCGTAGCGGCCNNGAGCGGTCGAAGTCGCGCGCTTCGCGCCATTGATAGGCGCGCATCGGCAGGTGCGGGGCGAAGATGCGGTCGATGGGGCGGCGGCTCCAGCCGTCGAACACGAACGCGACACAGCCATGGCGGTTGCAGCGGTCGGTGTAGGCGTAGGTGAGGCCCGGGCGGAAGCCGAACGGGCGGTCGAGCAGGCGATAGAACAGGCGGTCGCCCGGATTGACGCTGAAGCTGCGCCCGTCGTCGCGGATGGTGATC
>DPWD01000272.1 GCA_003526465.1 Hyphomonadaceae bacterium | reverse complement strand
GCGCTCGATCGTGGCTTTGTAGTTCACTTGCGCTGGGCCGATGCCGTGCGCGGCGAGTTCGCGGCGGAGTTCGGGCGTCGTGCCAGTCAAGTACAAGGCGACGCCGTGCTTGGCGGCGCTCTTGGCGAGCCCGTTGACGGTGTAGGCGGCGGTGGAATCGACGAACGGCACGGCGCTGAAATCGACGATCAGCGCGCGGTGGGCCTCGCCAATGCGGTCCAGCACCGCCCCGATGGACGCCGCCGCGCCGAAGAAGAACGCGCCGGAAATGCGATAGATCACTATCGAGGGGTCGGTCACCGCGCCGCTTTCATAGGCCGGTCGCCCCGATTCATCGGCCTGATCTTCGAACACGAACGGCGTTTCGCTCACCGCAGTCGTTTGCGACATGCGGTGAATGAACAGCACCGAGCCGAGCGCAAAGCCAACAACGATGGCTTCGGTTAGATCCCGGAAGATGGTGAGCCCGAACGTCGCCAGCAGCACCGCCGCGTCGCCGCGCGAAGCGCGCAATAGGCTTGCGATCGCCGGGCGCTCGATCATGTTCCAGGCGACGGTGACCAGCACGCCCGCCAACGCCGCCATTGGAATGAATGCCGCCAGCGGCGCCGCGACCAGCATGAACAGCAGCAAGAACGCCGCATGCAGCATGCCCGCGGCCGGCCCATGCGCGCCGGCGCGGACATTGGTGGCGGTGCGCGCGATCGTGCCGGTGACGCAAATGCCGCCGAACAACGCCGAGCCGATATTGGCCGCGCCCTGAGCCACCAGTTCGCAATTCGAGCGATGGCGCCGGCCGGTCATGCCGTCGGCGACAACGGCGGAAAGCAGCGATTCAATTGCGCCCAGCAAGGTGAAGGAGACAGCGCTCGGCAGCACCGCAATGGCGAGCTCGATGCTGAACGCCGGCAAGCGCGGGGCGGGGAGAAAATGCGGCAGCGCGCCGAAGCGCGAGCCGATTGTGTCCACCGGCAAGTGCAGCGCCGCCGCCGCCAACGCGGATCCGCAAACGGCGATGAGCAATCCAGGCCAGTGCGGCCGCCAGCGTCTCACCAGAAATATCGTGGCGATGGTCGCCGCGGCGATGGCGGCGCTAGCGAGGTTCCAGTTCGCCGCCGCGCTCCACAGCATGGGCAGTTTTTGCGCGAGCGCGCCCGGCTCCGGCCCCGGCAGCGTCAGGCCGAAAAGCTCCTTGATCTGGCTGGCGAGGATGATGATGGCGATGCCGGCCGTGAAACCCACGGTCACCGGATAAGGCACGAATTTGATGTAGGCGCCCAAGCGCAGAAAACCGATCGCCGCAAGCATGAAGCCGGAGAGGAACACCGCGAGCACCAGCCCGGCGATTCCGTGCGCGCTTACGGTCGCGGCGACCAGAACGATGAACGCGCCCGCTGGGCCCCCGATCTGGAATCTGCTGCCGCCCAGCGCCGACACCAGAAATCCCCCGACGATGGCGGTCACCAGCCCTTGCGCCGGGGAGACCCCCGAGGCGATGGCGATCGCCATCGATAGAGGCAGCGCCACGATCGCCACCGTGAGCCCAGCCAATGCGTCAGCGCGCAGCTGGCGCGGTCCGTAGCCCTCGCGCAGGATTGTCACGAGCTTGGGGGTGAAGAGTTCAGCAAAGCTTGGCGCAGGGGCGGGGGTTGGCGCGGGCATGGCGAAGCCTTCTCAAGCGCTTCGCCGACGCGGTCCAGTCAGAAGAAGAAAAGCAGAACGAATCGCCCGCGAATCACTCATTCCGATTCGTTTCTTGTCCGTTCACGGCTATATCTTGGGGTTAATACATAAGTAGTACACAAGACTGGCGTTGGGCTCTGTTTTTCTCGGGCTTTCGCCACGCGCACGGCCAGATTGGTCAGTTCCTTGGCGCTGACCGCCGCGGCGTGGCCAGAGAGAGCGCGAGGCCAACGAGTAGCGCGGCGATGATCACCAGGTTCGGATCGACGGGGAGGATGGCGATGTCCGTTCGGGGAACAGGATTGGCCGTGTTGATGGCTTTGCGTGCGATCTGTTCGACCGCAAGCAGGAGGTAGACGAACGGGACCAGCGCCCGCCAGCGGATCAGCACGACAATAGCCACGACATTGAGCAGCAAGTGATCGAGTCCTAGAAGCTTGGTGATGTAGAGCACAGTGGAAGCGGCGCCCGCGTCGAACTTATCGAGGGGAATGGAGTCCGCGTCCTGCAGCATGGCTCGGGTGTCGATCAGCGCGGCGTAGGACATGGCGAGCCGCAACAACACGATCGCGATGAGAAGCCAGATCGCGAATTTGTAGCCGCGATACTCGTTGCTTGCCTGGCTGGGAAAGATGCGCGCGAGCATGTCTCCAAGTCCTTCCTAGCGCCACTCAAATCCCAGCGTCCGCGCCATGATGTGGAACACGGCGTTTTCCTCCAGCGTCCCCGCCGCCATCTCGTCGCCCGGGCCCCAGGCGTAGATGGCCACATCCTCGCCGCCGTGGGTTTCACTCTCCAGCGGGGTGAGCGACGGTTGGCGGAAGCCGGGCGCCTGGGTGTCCACGCCGATGAGGTCGGGGCGGGTGATCGCCTGCAGCTCGCCATTGCGCGGCGGGGTTGAGAACACCGAGCCGGGGCCGTTGGCGTAACCGAGCGTAGTGTAGGGCCTGCCATCGAGCCCAAGCACCGGCGCGCCGTCTGGGTGCGTGGACAGGCCAAGAATGGGGCTGCCGCGCCGCGCGTAGCCCGAGATAGTGAGCGTGTGACTGTGATCGGCGGTGGCGACGATGAGCGTGTCTTCGCGGCTGGTAAGTTCGAGCGCGGCGCGGATGGCGTTGTCGAACGCAACGGTCTCAGACAGCGCTTCTCCGGCGCGGCCCTCGTGGTGAGCGTGATCGATTCGCCCGCCTTCCACCAGCAGCACATAGCCGTCGCTGCCGCGCGAGAGCCGCCTTATGGCCGTTGCCGTCATCTCCGCCAGCGAAGGTTCGCCGCCAACATCGCTTGCGCGCGCGCTTTCGTAGGCCATGTGCGAAGCGGAGAAGAGACCGAGCACGCGCGCGTCCGCGGGCGCTGCCGCGAGCTGCGCGGAATTCCAGACGAAGACATGCCCCGGCCGCGCCGCCCACTCTGCAGCG
>DPWD01000048.1:358-2937 GCA_003526465.1 Hyphomonadaceae bacterium | reverse complement strand
GATGTCGATATCAGTGTCGACAAAGTAGGTATCGTTTCCCGCCCCGCCGATCAGCGCATCCGCGCCCGCGCCGCCGTCGAGCGTGTCGGCGCCTTCACCGCCCAGCAGCGTATCGTCACCCGCACGGCCGACAAGGGTATCGTCGCCCGCGCCGCCGCTCAGGACATTGGCGAAATCGTCGCCGCGCAGCGTGTCGGCAAAGACAGCGATAAAGCCGGAGCCTTCGAGATTCTCGATCGAGACATAAGTGTCGCCAGCGGCTGTGCCGGTGTTCGAAGCCGGCGCGGCGAGATCGGCCGTGACGCCGTCTGAGCCGACATAGCTTGCTGTGTCGGCGCCCGTTCCGCCGTCGAGAAAATCGCCGTCGTTGGCGCCATCGAGCGTGTCATCGCCGGCGCCGCCCAGCAGCGTGTCGACGCCAATATGGCCTTGCAGAAGGTCGTCGCCGTCTTCACCCTGCAACAGATCATTGCCGGCGCCACCGCCAAGAATATCGGCGCCCGCGCCGCCGAAGACCTGGTCGTCGCCCTCGAAGCCGCCAAGCTGGTTTGCGGCGCTATTGCCGATGACGATGTTATTAAGCGCGTTACCTGTGCCGTTTATGGCGGCGATCCCAGTGAGCGTCAGGTTCTCGATGTCGGCGGCAAGCGTGCGCGTGACCGAAGACAGCACGATATCGGTTCCATCGCCGTTAATCTCATTGGTGATGTCGCCGGTCGCGTCGACAATATAGGTGTCGTTGCCGAGACCCCCCAACATATTGTCGTTGCCCGCGCCGCCATCCAGGATGTCGTCGCCGCCGCCTCCGAGATTGATGCTGCCGCCGATTAGGAGGTCGTTTCCATCGCCTCCGCGCAAAGTGTCGTTGCCGTCCGCACCCTCAAGCTCGTCGTTGCCCCCGCCGCCCGAAAGCGTGTCGTCGAGGCTCCAACCAATGAGCCAATCGGCGGCCGATCCCGACGTGACCACATAGCGGTCCACCAGATCGAGCGAGCCACCAGCGAACAACCCGACGAATCCGGGTCGGCTAGGATTGAGGCGAACCTCGAACGTGACCAGAGAGTAGTCGGCGACGAGCGTGTCGGTTCCAGCGCCCGCGTAAAAGCGAGCAAAAGTAGCGCCCGTCGACGAAATAGTCAGCGTATCGTTTCCGGCGCCGGTGAAGAATTCCACGATCTCGACATTGCGCACGAAGGTGCCGTCGGAAAACGTCACGCCTGCGTCGGTGTTCATGCCTGCATTTGAGGCCGAAACGTTTCCCGTTGTCAGGCTCAACTCGATCCGGTCGCTGCCGGCGCCGCCGTCGATGCTATCCACGCCGGTGGCGACGCCTTGAAAGTTGGTGAACCGATCGTCGCCATCCCCGCCATTGAGCGTGTCGTTGCCGACGCCGCCTTCGATCTCATCGGCGCCTGCGCCGCCATTGAGCGTGTCGTTGCCGGCGAAACCGACAAGCCGGTCGTTGCCGTCGCCGCCATCGATTGTATCATTGCCGCCATAGCCGTGAATGACCTCTGGCGCCGCGCCGCCGGTCATGATGTCGTCGCCATCGAACAGCGCCGATTGCAGCGCGGCTGTGTTGTTTGTCGTGATCCAGCCGATCAGCGTCGGCACGTCGAGCGATAGCCCCGTGCCGGTGATCGTGGTTGGCACGCCCGGGGGAGGGGACTGAAAGCCAGACGTTGTGTAGGTGAACGAGGTTGCCGTACCGCCGGTCGGATCGCCGTTGACGTCGAAACCGGTGAAGGTCCCGTTGATGGTGAGGATCGTGCCCTGCCCGTCGTCGTAGGTGACATGGGTGGCGCTGTGGGAAGTCGAGAAGAAGTTCGTGACCATATTGATGATGTCGCCGGCCACCCCCCCAAAAAAACCCATATTGTAGCCGCTGACGCTGTTGCCGCCGCTGAGGGTGTAGGTCGCCATGGTTGCCTCCCCATTTGCGTCAGGCTGGCGCTGCCAAGCGCACGGCGCCGATACTGAATTTGCCGTCCCTGCCGTTACGGTAGTTCAGTAGCGTGCGACCGCGCGCGGTCAACCGCAATATCTCGAAGCTATGGCTCGCTCCTTGCTAGCTCGCTAGGCCCATGGCGGCGGCGGAGACAGTGAGCAGCGCCGAGGCGGCCCGCTCGCGCTCACCCCTTGCGGGCGAGCGCGTCGAGTTGTTTCTGCATCGCCGCCATTTGCATGCGCAGCGCATCGACGTCTGAATCCGTGGGCTCGCTTTCTGGCGCTTTCGTCGGGGCTTGCGCTCCAGGCATGGCGGGCATCCCTGGTATCGCGCCGGCAAGCGGGGTCCATACTTTCATGGCCTGCTGGAACATCGCCATGTTGCGTTGGGTCAGATCCTCGAACGCGGTCATTGGCGTCGCCGCGCCGAAGGTGCGGGAAAAATTATCGCGCATCTGCTCTTGCGCCTTGGAGAAGCTCTCCATGCTCATGTCGAGATAAGGCGGCAGGAAGCCCTGCATCTGGTCACCGTAGAAACGGATGAGCCGGCGCAGGAACGCCACTGGCAACAGGTTCTGGCCGCGGCTCTCCTGCTCGAAAATGATCTGGGCCAGCACCGAGCGGGTGATGTC
>DPWD01000048.1:0-303 GCA_003526465.1 Hyphomonadaceae bacterium | reverse complement strand
CGCCGATTGGCGTATTTCTTGATCACCACCGGCTCGGCTTGGCCGCTCTGGTCGGCCCCCGCCTGTTCGCTCGCTTCCACCGCCACGTCGCAATCCTCTTGGTTCAGCGCCCGCGAAGCGGGAGCGTGCGCAAAATCCTCCCTCCTTTGCCGCAATGCAAGACAAAGCGCCGCTTTTGCGCTGTAAGTGGGCGTCAGGCGGTTGGATTTCCCCTCTCGCCTGTGCGATAGGGCAGGCCTCCCACGTGCCAATTCCTCAGGATTTTCGCCCCATGACCGATATCGTCATCGTCTCCGCCGCCCG
>DPWD01000100.1 GCA_003526465.1 Hyphomonadaceae bacterium | reverse complement strand
CGTGCGGCGGCCACACCCGCGAACTGGGGCAGGGTGACGCGAACCAGCACATCGTAGCGGCGCTCCCCGCCGAACCAGGGCCGCCTGCGCGGTTCTATCTTCAGCGTGTCGCCCTCGACGCGGGTGGCGATCTGCGCGGCGTCGGCGCCTTCGACATTGACCGTGTGGTTGGGGCCAACACTGATTTCCACGCGAAAGCGGCCGGCGGCGTTGACTTGATCAAAGCCGTCAAGATCCCGCGGTTCCGCGTAAGTCGCACCGGCCGCGGCGAGCGCCGCGCAAACAAAAACAAGATGTCTAAACATGAAGCACCGCCTTTCAGCGCCGACGCAGCGAACCGCCGGAGGACAGTTCAATATCGCCGATTCCAGGATTGCCGAAAGCCACCACGTCGCCGCCGCTGGAAGCGTCCACATCGAGCCGGCCGGTGGCATAGACATGCGCGCTGGCGCCGGAGGACACGCTGACGCTGCCGGTCTCACAGCGCAACGCCTCGGCGTCGATGTCGGCGCCGCTGGAGGCGTCGGCGTTGAAGCTCGAACAAGCGCCGGCGACATCGAGCGCCGCGCCGGACGAGGCGTCCAGACTAAGAGCCCCGCCCGGCACGCCCGTCGCCTCGATATGCGCGCCGCTGGAGGCGTCGAGCGCTTCAACCATGGGCATGGTCACACGCACGATAGCGTTGCGCGGGCCTCGCCAGGACCAACCGCGCACCGGCTCGACGACCAGCGTTCCATTGGAGACGCGGGTGACGATGCGCGCGGCGTCCCTGCCTTCTACATCGACCAGGAAGTTGGACCCAAAGCCCACCTCCACGCGCGTGCCGGCGCTGGCGGAGATTTTGGTGAAGCCGGAAAGCGGCCGGGTTTCGGCGAGGGCGGGGCTGGCGAGAAGGGCGATGGCGGTGGTGGCAAGCAGGATGCGCATGGAACTCCCCAAATATGGCGCGGGCGCGTATGCGCCGGCCCTTGGTGGTGAGATGCAGGTTGCGTTGCCCTTGGATGCACCCCCCTTGGCGTCGGGCGCGGCTGCGGCGATAAGGCAATCCCATGGACCGCCGAACCCTTCTCGCCGCCCTCCCCGCCCTTGCGGGCTGCAGCTCGATTGCGGCTTTCGACACCCTTGCTCCGCGCGACCCTGGCACGCGCCGGATCGTCCACGATGCGAACTACGGCGCCGCCCCGCGCCAGAAACTGGACCTGTACGCGCCCGAAAGCGCCGCCGGCCCGCTGCCGGTCCTCGTTTTCATCTATGGCGGCTCATGGCGCCATGGCGACAAGGACAATTACAATTTCCTTGGCGCCGCATTCTCCGCCCAGGGCTTCCTGACCGCCATCCCCGATTACCGCCTGGTGCCGGAAGTACGCTTTCCCGGCTTCGTCGAGGACTGCGCCGCCGCCGTGCGCTGGGTGAAGGACAATGCGCCAAGCCACGGCGGCGACCCAAGCCGCATCGTGTTGGTCGGGCACTCGGCGGGGGCCTACAACGCCATGATGCTGGCGCTGGATCAGAAGTATTTGGCGGCGGTTGGGGCGCCCGCCGAGCTTGTGCGAGGAGCCGTGGGCCTCGCTGGTCCGTATGATTTCACACCCTTCGATGTGCCCGCGACTCTGGACGCGTTTGGGCAAGCGCCCAATCCGCGGCTCACACAGCCAATCCAATTTGCCCGCGCCGATGCGCCGCCCTTGTTGCTGCTCTGGGGTGAGGATGACGACACGGTCGGGCCCCGCAACATCGAGAGCCTCGCCCGCGCCATGCGTGAAGCAGGCGGCGCGGTGGAGACAAGAATCTACCCCGGCATCGATCACATCGAAATTGCGGCGGCGCTGTCACGGCCCTATCGCGACAAGGCGCCTGTGCTCGCGGACGTGACGGAATTCGCGCGGCGCGTCACCGCGTGACGGCGGAGAGCGCGAAAGCCTTCCGCGATCTCGTCAATCTGACCGCCGCCGAGCTTGAGGCCTGGCTTGCCAGCCCGGAGAGCCAGTCCGTGGGCTGGCGCGGCCCGGGCATGAGCGAATCTGTCGGCCATGCTTCAGGGCGTGCGATCGTTGCCATTCTGCGTTCCGCACCGGGGAAATTGAGCGAAGCGCAGCTGCGCCACATGCGCAAGGTGGTAGGCTTCATCCGCCGCCACCGCGCCCAACGCCCAAGGGGCGACATCACCCGCACGCGCTGGCGCTACTCGCTGCTGAATTGGGGCCACGATCCGATGAAGAGCGATCCGATCTGATCACAGCGAGATGCGTTCCTTGACCATATCCCCGACCAGCCCGCGCAGCCGTTCCGGCGCGCTCTTGCGGTCGAACCCGATCGCGGCGGTGTAGTCGACAAGCGCGTGGTGCTCGGCTTCGTCGAAGCGGCCGTCGGCGACGAACACCGCAAGCAGCGCTTTCAGCAGCGCGGTCTTTTGCGCGTGGCTCAGCTTGGACGCGCGCGTGGCGAGGTAGTCCACCAACTCGCCTTTGCTCAGCGCCGCGCTCGCGAACGCTGCGTCGACAGCGCCGGTGGCGAAGCTTGCGCCCGCGATTTCGCGCATGGCGGCGAGGATCGCGGCGCGTTCGGCATCGGCCACGCGGCCATCGAGCTTGGCCGCGTTCACCAAAGCGGCCAGCGCGTATTCGTCGAACGCGCCATGCACGACCCGCTCGGTCTTGCCCGCGCGCAGACGGCGGAGGGCCATG
>DPWD01000198.1 GCA_003526465.1 Hyphomonadaceae bacterium | reverse complement strand
ACCCGCGACGGCGTGCGCGAGCCGCTGAACCGCCGCACCGCGGTGACCATCAGCTTCCGCTGAGCACTACTGGTCCAATACAAGAGCGGGCCCGGCGATGAGCCGGGCCCGTTTCATTTCCGGCCGTTCCCGGCCTGAATTCAGCTAAGCCAACCGCCCTCCGCCGGCGCCGTATCAGACGCGGCCGGGACGATCCCTGTATCGACCAGGGCGGCCAGGTAATCGAATTGGGGCTCGGGCGCCAGGAAGGCCCACGATGCGCCCGCAGCCGGCGCGTCCGGAACCACTGCAAATTCAAGCGCCAAGGCGCTTGCCGCGCTTGCGAAAACGAAGGCGTCCCAGGTGGGATCGGCAAGCACTAGCCTTTGAACTCGCTGCGCCCTCGGGGCTTCCGTGGCCGGGGCTACGGCCCGCGCCTCGTTGGCCGCCGCTTCGGGGGCAAACGAAGCCGCCGCTTGCGCGGACATATACAGAATGAGTGCGCCGACGCCGGTCCGTTTCATGGGGGTCCCTCCAACCACGAGCGTGACTACTACGCGTATGGTAACCATTTATTCCACAGGCAAAAGACATAATTCGCGTCCATGTTGCTTTAGGCCGGTTCCCGCCTTCCTTTTTGTTCCCGAAACGTCTATAGGCCGCGACCAGCTAGGTTGATTGCGCCCGTGATCGCTAGCCGTTGCTCCTAAGCGCCCAGCGCCTGGCGACGACGCCGGGCGCTTTTGCGTTTTGGAGTCCCCGATGACGACCATTCTCATGCCCAAGGCCACCGCGGTCTGGCTGATCGAAAACACCTCTCTCGGTTTTGACCAGATCGCCGCCTTCTGCGGGCTGCACCCGCTAGAGGTCCAGGGCATCGCCAACGAGGACGTCGCCAAGGGCATTCGCGGGGTCGACCCCATCGCCGGGGGCGTGCTCTCACGCGAGGAGATCGGCAAGGGCGAGGCCGATGCGAGCCACAAATTGCAGGCGCTCGAGCAGAAGCGCATAGACCTGCCGCAAGTGAAGCAGCGCGGCGCGCGCTATACCCCGATCGCCCGCCGCGGCGACCGCCCCGACGCGATCCAATGGTTCTTGAAGAACCACCCAGAAGTCGCGGATTCGAAGATCGTGAAGCTGATCGGCACCACCAAGGCGACGATCGAGCAGGTGCGCCATCGCACGCATTGGAACTCAAGCCAGATCAAACCAGTCGATCCGGTGACCATCGGTCTGTGCACGCAGATCGAACTCGACGCCGTGGTCGCCGAAGCCGCCGCCGCGAAAGCGCGGGCCGAAGCGCGCGCGGCGAAGGCCGAAGCAAAAACGCTGAAGACGCCGCAAGAGACTGTACCGCCGGAGACGTATGAGTGAGGGGTGGGAGCTGAATCGTGGAGCGCCGGCGTCCCCGCCAGCGGAGGCGGTTGCTGCCGCGCATGCGTGAGTAATTTGGCGCCGCTGACGCCGGCGAGGACGCCGGCGGTCCAAGATGGTGCGCAGGTCACCGCAATTCGGTTGACCGCAAGCGGTAGCGCGCTACTGAATTGCCGTGACGGCAGGAGCGGCAGGTCAAACACCGGCGCCGCGCGCGCGTAGCAGCGCCAGCCTGACGCAACTGGGAGGCAGCCATGGCGACTTACACGTTCAGCGGCGGCAACGGCGTCGGCGGCTTCGATACGTTTCTGTGGACCGCCGCCGACATCCTAAACATAGTGGCGAATACGTTTTCGACATCGCACTCCGCGACGCAAGTCACCTACAATGACGGCTTCGGCGAAATTCTCGTTATCAACGGCACATTCACCGGCTTCGACGCCAGCGGCGATCCCACCGGCGGCACGGTGACGTCGTTCTCGTACACGACCTCGCGCTTCCAGTTCACCGCCGGCGGGCCGATGACCATTTCCGGATCGGGGCTCTCGCTCTCGGTGCCCACCTTGATCAATTGGGTCGCGACCAACAACGCAGCGGCGCTGCAGTCGGCGCTGTTCGACAGCGCCGATACTTTCACCGGTTCGAATGGCGGCGACGTCATTTTTGGCCATGGCGGCGCCGATACGCTCAATGGCGGTCTTGGCAACGATACGCTGATTGGCGGTGCGGGGAACGACGCGCTCAATGGCGGACTAGGCGACGATCGCTTGGTTAGCGCCGACACCGACACCATCGATGGCGGCGACGGCATCGATTTCGTTGACCTTAACCGCTCGGGTTCGGCCCTCTCCTACGCGATCAACGCCGCCGATCTCGCCTCGGCCGCGGGCGCGACTTTGGCCGACGGCACGACCATCAAGAACACCGAGCGCTTCGCCATCGTCACCGGCTCGGGCGCTGACGTGCTGACAGTCGTCGGCGCCTTGCCGGTCGGACCATCGTTCCTGGACGTAAACACATTCAATGGCGGCGCCGGCGTCGATCGGCTGGTGGGGGATTTTTCCGCGACCAGTGTCGCGATCCAGTCCTTCCTGACCTGGACCAATGTCGAAGAACTGCAGATCCAGGCGGGAACTGGAAACGACACGATCAATGGCGGATCGGGCAACGACAATATTTCCGGCGGCGGCGGCGATGATGCGATCTCAGGCGGGACCGGCGGCATCGACACGCTCGACGGCGGTGCGGGTAATGACCTGCTCCAACTCGATCTTTCCGCATCGGGCATCAACCAAACCCTCTCGATCGCGGCCTTCAAAACCGCGGTCGGGGGCTCGCTCGCGAACGGCTCTCTGATCAAAAACATGGAGCGCTTCGAGCTGACGACCGGCGCTGGGGCCGACACGTTCGACATGACCGGCCTCGCCGGCGCGAATGCGCTTCATGGCGGCGGCGGCAACGATCGACTCGTCGTCGATCTCTCACTTTCAACCGAAAATATCGGCCTACTCAACAGCGGGAGCACCGGCGTGCTTTCGGGACCCTCGTTCTCTCTCTCTTTGGACAGCATCGAAGCCTACACCGTTTCGACCGGCGCCGGCAACGATGTGCTGTCTGGCGGCGCCGGCAATGACGTGCTGACTGGCGGCGGCGGCGCCGATACGCTGAGAGGCTTGGGTGGTGCAAACACGCTGCTCGGAGGTGATGGAGATGACGTTATTCAGGGCTCCAGCCTCGATACGATCGATGGCGGCGCCGGCACAGACCGGCTCGAATTCGATGCGTCCGGCCAAACCACAGACGTCGGCGTAACGGTCACGCCAGCATCGTTCACCTTGACCGGGGCGACGGTCAACGTTTCGAACGTCGAGGTCGTCGATGCTTTTATTGGCGGCTCGGGAAATGACACGTTCCAAGTGGCGGGCTTCTCTAACGGGAGTTTCTCCTTCACCGGAGGTGCGGGAAATGACACTTTTCAAATTGCGGACTTTTCTACCGGGACTTTCTCCTTCATTGGCGGCGCCGGCACAGACGAGCTTGTCGCGGATTTGTCGAACATAATCGACCGGATCACAATTTTTCCGAGCTTCTCAGCCCCGGGCATTTCCGGCAGTGGCCCAAGCATTTCCTTTGGCGCATCCGAGATCGAACGGGTGAATATCACTACCGGCGCTGGCAACGATCATTTGGTCGGCCTAGCAGGAAGAGATATTCTCAATGGCGGTGGCGGCAGCAATGTGTTCGGGATTGCTACCGGAGGAGACACGCTGATCGGAGGGAGCGGATTCGACACTTTTGACGGGTTTGACGCGGGATCAACAATTGACGGAGGTGCTGGCACCGACTTCGTGCGGTTGGTGGCGGCGAGTTCAGTAACGCCGGTGGTCTTCAATGTCGCTCAATACCGCACGGCTGCTGGTGGCGATTTCGCGGGCTCACATATTTCTAACGTTGAGAGCTTCCTCACGACTGGTGGCGCGGGCGATGACACTTTTAATTTTCTGGGCCTCGTTGGCGGGAACTTTGCCGAGTGTGGCGGCGGTGTGGACCGGGTCAATGCAGACCTGTCTGGCTCCCCGGGTGCTATATCCATTTCCCCAGATCAATTCGGCGTGAATGTCGGCGGTTCAACTGGCAGCCTCCGCTTTTTCGACGCCGAAATTGTTTCCGTGGTTGGCAGCGCGTTCGAAGACTTTATGCTTGGCATAAACGGGGTGAATATCTTTTCTGGCGGCGCCGGAAACGACAGCCTCACCGGCAATAGCGGCGACGATGCTATTACTGGAGGGGCGGATTCAGATACATTAGCCGGACTCGGTGGCAACGATACGCTCGATGGCGGGGAGGGCGCCGACGCGCTCGACGGCGGCGCGGGCGCTGACGCGCTAATCGGCGGGACGGGAAACGATACATATGTTGTCGACACTGATATCGACATC
>DPWD01000354.1 GCA_003526465.1 Hyphomonadaceae bacterium | reverse complement strand
GCTGTCGCGAAGCGCCGCGCGTGGGGCGCGCACGACGGGCGCGCAGTTCGTGTTCATTTCGCTGTGGCTGGCGCGGCGACCCTTCGGCTGCGCTCGCCCAGCGCCTCGTATTCTTCCTGCCATCTAGTCGGACCGTTGGAGGGCGAGACTTGCACGGCGGTGACTTTGTACTCGGGGCAATTGGTGGCCCAGTCGGAATATTCGGTGGTGACGACGTTGGCCTGCGTGTCGGGGTGGTGGAACGTGGTGTAGATCACCCCGGGCGCCACGCGGTCGGTCACGGTGCAGCGCAATGTGGTTTCCCCAGCGCGGCTGGCGAGTTTCACCCAATCGCCTTCCTTGAGCCCGCGCTGTTCGGCGTCGTGGGGATGTATCTCCAGCAAATCCTCCTCGTGCCAGGCGACGTTCGCGGTGCGCCGCGTCTGCGCGCCGACATTGTATTGCGAGAGAATGCGCCCGGTCGTCAGCAGCAGCGGGAAGCGCGGTCCGGTGCGTTCGTCGGTCGCGACATATTCTGTGAGCATGAAGCGGCCGGCGCCATTGACGAACTGGCCGATATGCATGACCGGCGTGCCTTCCGGGGCCTTTGCGTTGCACGGCCACTGGATCGAACCCAATTCGTCGATTCTGTCGAAGCTCACGTCAGCGAAGGTCGGCGTGGTTGCGGCGATCTCGTCCATGATTTGCGAGGCGTGGGTGTAAGCCATCTTGTAGCCGAGCGCGTTGGACAAAAGCTGCGTGACTTCCCAATCGGCGTAGCCGTTTTTCGGGCGCATCACGCGGCGCACGCGCTGGATGCGGCGCTCGGCATTGGTGAAGGTGCCGTCTTTCTCCAAGAATGTGGAGCCGGGCAGGAACACATGCGCGTAATTGGCGGTCTCGTTCAGGAAGAGATCGTGCACGATCACGCACTCCATCGCCGCGAGCCCCTCGGCGACGTGACGCGTGTTCGGATCGGATTGGAGGATGTCCTCGCCCTGGATGTAGATGCCTTTGAAGCTGCCATCGATGGCGGCATCTAACATATTGGGGATGCGCAGGCCGGGCTCCTTCTCGATCGTCACCTTCCACAAGTCCTCGAACACAGCGCGCGCCGCATCGTCCGAGACATGGCGATAGCCGGAGAATTCGTGCGGGAACGAGCCCATGTCGCAAGCGCCCTGCACATTGTTCTGGCCGCGCAGAGGGTTCACGCCAACGCCGGGGCGGCCGATGTTCCCCGTCGCCATGGCGAGATTGGCGATCGCCATCACCGCTGTTGTGCCCTGGCTGTGTTCGGTGATGCCAAGCCCGTAATAGATGGCGCCATTGCCGCCGGTCGCGAAAAGCCGCGCGGCGGCGCGCTGATCGGCGGCGGGCACGCCAGTGGTTTTTTCCAGCGCCTCCGGCGACCAGCGCTCCTGCGAGACGAACGCGCCCCAGGTCTGGAAGCCCTCCCAATCGCAACGCTCGCGCACGAACGTTTCGTCAGCGAGGCCTTCGGTGACGATGACGTGCGCCAGCGCGGTCAGCACCGCGACGTTGGTTCCGGGCAACAGCGGGAGATGGTGCGCAGCCTCTACGTGGGGCGTGCGCACCAGATCGATGCGGCGAGGATCGATAACGATGAGCTTGGCGCCGTCGCGCAGGCGCTTCTTCATGCGCGAAGCGAACACGGGGTGCGCGTCGGTCGGGTTGGCGCCGATGACGATGATGACGTCGCTATGCTCGACCGAGTCGAAATCCTGCGTGCCAGCGGATGTGCCGAAGGTAGTCTTCAGCCCATAGCCGGTGGGCGAATGGCATACGCGCGCGCAGGTATCGACATTGTTGACGCCGAAGCCGGCGCGCACCAGCTTTTGCACTAGGTAGGTTTCTTCATTGGTGCAGCGCGAGGAGGTGACCCCACCCACCGCGCCTTTGCCGTGCGTCGCTTGGATGCGTTTCAATTCGGAGGCGGCGTAGCTAATCGCCTCGTCCCAGCTCACCTCGCGCCAGGGGTCGTTGATCTTTTCGCGGATCATCGGCTTCAGCACGCGTTCCTTGTGCGTGGCGTAGCCCCAGGCAAAGCGGCCCTTAACGCACGAATGGCCGCGATTGGCCTTGCCGTCCTTGTAGGGGACCATGCGCACCACTTCCTCGCCGCGCATCTCCGCCTTGAACGCGCAGCCGACGCCGCAATAGGCGCAGGTGGTGACGACGGAATGCTCGGGCGTGCCGATCTCGATCAGCGATTTTTCCGAGAGCGTCGCTGTCGGGCAGGCCTGCACGCAGGCGCCGCAGGAGACGCATTCGGAATCGAAGAAAGGCTCGGCAGCGCTCGCCTTCACTTTCGAATCGAAGCCGCGCCCCTCGATGGTCAGCGCGAATGTGCCTTGCACCTCCTCGCAGGCGCGCACACAGCGCGAGCAGACGATGCATTTCGAGCCGTCGAACGTGAAGTAGGGGTTGGTTTCGTCCTTCGGCTCATCGAGGTGATTTTCCCCCGCATAACCATAGCGCACATCGCGCAGCCCCACCGCGCCGGCCATATCTTGCAATTCGCAATCGCCATTGGTGGGGCAGGTCAGGCAATCGAGCGGGTGATCGGAAATGTAGAGTTCCATCACGCCGCGGCGCAGCTTCGCCAGCAATGGCGTCTGGGTCGAGACCTTCATGCCGGACGCGACTGGCGTCGTGCATGAAGCCGGCGTCCCCGCGCGGCCTTCGATCTCCACCAGGCACAGCCGGCACGAACCGAACGGATTGAGCATGTCGGTGGCGCACAGCTTCGGCACGCCGATCCCCGCCTCGCGCGCCGCGCGCATGATCGAGGTTCCCTCAGGGACGGAGATGGCGCGGCCGTCGATCTCAATCGCGACTTCGGTCTTCGACTTGGCCCGCGGCGTACCAAAATCACCTTCGTGGACGAGTGTCATGACGCGGCCTCGAACATTGCCGATGGGCGCAAACCTAACCACCCATCCCCGGATGCGCGGTACGCGCAGTCCGGGGCCCATAACCACAGATGCTTGCGTTTATGGGCCCCGGACTTCGCTTCGCGAATCCGGGGATGGGGGANNCGCGAATCCGGGGATGGGTGAGAGAGAGCGATGTCATCACTTCAAACCGCGTCCATCATAAGCCCGCGCGCGCTGAAAATCTTCTGGGAAATGCTTGAGCGCGCTCAGCACTGGATAAGGTGTAAAGCCGCCCAATGCGCAGAGCGAGCCTAGTTTCAGCGTTTGGCACAGGTCTTCGAGGAGTGAGATGTTTTCGCCCCGGTTCTCGCCCCCGACAATACGGTCGATCACCTCTTGCCCACGAACCGATCCAATGCGGCAGGGCGTACACTTGCCGCAGCTCTCGATGGCGCAGAATTCCATGGCAAAGCGCGCTTGCGCGGCCATGTCAACGCTATCGTCAAAAACCACAATGCCGCCATGGCCAATGAGGCCGTCGCGCGCCGCGAAGGCTTCGTAGTCGTAAGGCGTGTCGAAAAGGGAGGGCGGGAAATAGGCGCCCAGCGGGCCGCC
>DPWD01000110.1:8632-8950 GCA_003526465.1 Hyphomonadaceae bacterium | reverse complement strand
GGAGCGCGCGCAGCAGCCGACGGCTGCGGCGGCGCCGTTGGCGCCCCCTGACCGTCGCCGAGGCTGCGTTTTCCGAACATTATGGGCCTCTCAGCGCTTCAGAAACGCAAGCTTGTCGACAATCGAGGCTTTCTTCGCCTCAACCGGCTTGCGGCCGGTCAGTTGCGCGGCGAGCGCATCGATGGCGATCGCTGTTTTCGATTGCGGCGCCACCTCGCCGACCATCTGGCCGTTATTGGCGGCGGTTCCGTAGAGCTGTGGATCGAAGGCGAAGGACGCGACCGGGGTCGCGCCTAGCGCTTCGGCGAAATCCTTGAA
>DPWD01000110.1:0-8590 GCA_003526465.1 Hyphomonadaceae bacterium | reverse complement strand
TGATGTTCTTGGTGTTGCGCAGGCTCGCGAGATCGGGGCCGGCGACGACGATTACATCGTCGGCGGCAAGCAGGATGTGCTTGACCCAGGAGGTCCAGGTGTGCGGCAGGTCGAGCACCACGAAGGGGGAGGCGCGGCGCACGCGCTCGATCACATTCTCGAAGGCGGCCGCGTCCAGCTCGAATTCACGCTCTAAGGTGGCCGGAGCGGTCAGCATCTGCAGACGTTGCGTTTGCTTGGTGGTGACGCGTTCGAGAAACACATCGTCGACGCGGTCGGGCGAGAGCAGCACGTCCGCCAGCGATTGCGGCGGATCCTGGTTAAAGTCGAGCGCGGCGGTCCCGAACGAGAGGTCGAGGTCCATCAGCGTGGCGCCAGCTTCTTGGCGCTCGGCGATCGACCAGGCGAGATTGTGCGCGATGGTGGAAGAGCCGATGCCTCCGCGCGCGCCGATCACGGCGATCACCCGCCCGGCGAACGGCTTGTCGGGGTTCACATAAAGTCCGCACACGGCGCGGATGAGATCGAGCGTCTGCATCGGCGGCACGATGTATTCGCTGACGCCACGCGCCATCAATTCGCGGAACAGCGCGATGTCGTTGACCGCGCCGATAATCACCACCTTGGTGCCTTGCTCGATGACTTCGGCCAGGCGATCGAGGCATTGCAGCATTCCAGCGCCGTGCTGCAGCGTGTCGAGGATGAGCAGGTTCGGGCTCGCTTGCGAAGCAAAACGCGTCACCGCGGCGTCGATGCCGCCGGCCTCGATGGTGACCTCCGCACGCGCCATGCGCCGGTCAGCGGCCATGCCGGTGACAAGCTCGGCGATCTCTGGGCGATCGCACGCCGCATGGATGGTGATGCGGGGCACTGGCTGCTCGGTGAAGCGGCCTCCCTCGCGTGCGGGCGTCGGCGGCAGCGCAGCCATCGTTGGCGCGGCCACTGGCTCGCCTAGGTCAATCTCGGGCAGGTCCTGGTTTGCCGGCGCCGGGGTATCAAGTTCGAACGGAGGCGGCTCGGCAAGCGCGCCCGCGCCGAAGCTTTCGTCCTCTTCGAGGACGAAACCGGCGTCGTCGTCGAGGTTCCAATCGGATTGTGGGCTGGGATGAGTCATGCGCGCACTTGCCCCTATTGCACCGCGTCGCTGACGCTGGCGCTTTCGCTTTCGCTGCGTGTCGCGCCCGTGGGCCGGCCTTGGCGATAGGCTTGCATCACGGTCGCGCGGCGGTTGGAATCGCGCGGATCTTGCTCGCGCGCGGCAAGCAGATCGTGGGGATCCTCGATCATGGCGGCGAGATTGGCCTGGGTGGCGCAGCCAAAGCTCTCCCACGGTTGGTTGTTGCTTTGATGGGCGAGATCCTGGCTCCAGAGAGGGGCGCACTCCGGCGCCTGCGCCTCGAAGCGCGCGAAGCCGACAAGGATCGGCGCCTCAGCGCGCCCGGCGGCGTTGTAGGTTGACGACGCCAGCGCGTCATCGGCGACGCCAGAGGCCGCCAAAGTCATGCGCACTTCCCGGGAGAGAGCGATGGCGGCGGCCTCGTTGCCTGCGCCATCCGGCGTGTTCAAAATCATCGCGCCGTGGCCGTAGCGCAGATATTGGCTGTNNGCGCGTTTTCTCGCTCAAGGCCCCGTCCGGGGTGGTCGCCGCGATGGACATTTGTTGCGACGAGCGGTCGACGGTAATTTCATGGCGGTCCGCGGCGGTCGCGATCGCGGCGCCGGGGGGCGGATCGGGAATGCTGGCGCAGGCGCCGAGCGCGCTGAGGCCGGCGAGCAGGAAGGGTAGGCGCGAGTTCATGGCGGGCCTCATTCGACAACGTGCCCGTGCGGGCCGTTCAGGTGGGTCGGCTCGCCCTCTGATTCGGGCGGCCTGTAGAGTGCGTTCAACCTGCCGCTGAGCAGAGAACTGCCTTCGGTCGGGTTCATGAATCCGTCGGCGGGCGTGCGGATGCTGTCGGGCGATGTCGGGCGCACCAGATAAGGCGTGGCGATGATGACCAATTCGGTTTCGGCGTTGACGAAATCGCGCGAGCGAAACAGCGAGCCGATCACCGGCGTGTTCATCACCCCTGGCACGCCTTCCATGGCGTGGCGCGTGCGCTCCTGGATCATGCCGGCAAGGACGATCGAACTGCCGGAGGACATTTCCAGCGTAGTCTCGGCGCGGCGCACCTGCAGCGCGGGAATGGTGAAGCCGCGGACGATTGTGGTGGTGCCGTCGGGGTTGCGCACCGCGGTGTCGCCTGTGGTGATGGCGCCTTCGGATGTGAGTTCGCTCACTTCGGTGGAAACCTTGAGCGAGATGAGTCCGCCCGACATCACCACCGGCGTGAACGCCAGCCCGACACCGAATGGTTTAAACTCGATCGAAAGCTCGCCGTCGTCGGAGGCGACGGGAACCGGGAACTCGCCGCCTGCAAGGAAGCGCGCGGATTCGCCGGAAATTGCAGTGAGATTCGGCTCAGCGAGAATACGCAGCAAGCCGACCCGCTCGAACGCTTCGACGGCGGCGTCGGTCTGGCGGTCAGTGTCCACCCGCGCTGGTCCGAAAGTCTCGACGCCTGTCGAGGGATCGAAGGAATAACCTCCAACTCCGGCGGACCCGGTTGGGATTGTCGGATCCACGGTCGGAGAGGGGTAGGCGACACTCGCGGGCGAAAGAATGTTTTCTGCAATGCCGCCCGCGCCGGCGAGGCCGCCGAGAATGCGTCCGTTGATCGAGTAACCGTTGCGCGTGGCGATATCGACGAAGGCGTCCTCTGGAAGCAGCGTATTCACCATCTCCTCGTAATTGAGATTGATGCCCAATTGCCGCACCAGCGAGCGGCTCATCTCGACCACCCGCACGCGCACCAGCACCTGTTCGCTGCCCTGCACCTCAATCAGGTTGATGATGCGGGCGCTGTTTCCCCCGCCGCCGCTTGAGCCGCCGCCGGCCGCTTGCGAGCCGCCCCCGCCCGACGATGCCGCGTTTACGTAAGTCGATGCGATTTGCATGGCCCGGTCGGCTTCGGCGGCGTTGCGCACCGTGCCGGAAAGCACGATCGATCCGTTCACCGCTTCCGCGACGATGCTCGATTCCGGCGCGTGGCGGCGCAGGATTTCATTGAGCGGGGCGACATCGGGCTCCACCCGAATTTCGACATTGGCGATCTGGCGGCCGGCGCCGTCGAAGAAGAAGATGTTGGTCTGACCCAATTGCCGGCCAACGACGTAGGCGCGCCGCGCCGTGCGCACGGTGGCGTCCGCGATTGCGGGATTGGAGATCAGGATGTCGCGAGAATCGGAGGGCAGATCGATGATCGCGGATTTTCCGAGCGGCAGCACCAAGGAAGCCGAGCGCGCTCCGCCGCCGCCATTGATGCGCATGACGCTGGAGGCGTCAGGCGGTTCGACTTGTGCGGCCGCGTACCCCGGGGCCAGCGCAAGTGCTGCCGACAGGAGCGTGGTGAGCGAAGCGCGAAGGGCGCGTGCCGGTCTCATTAGCGGCCTCCGGTGACGGTGCCGAACGCATGCACGCGCACGGCGCCGGAATCTTGGTTGAGCTGGCGGTTTCGCCCGGTTGTCATGCCCACGGTGTCAATCTGAACGCTGCGCAAGGCGAGGCTAAGATCGCCCATGCGATCGGCGAGTGCGAGTTGGCGGGCGTCCTCGGCGGTGAGTTCGAGTACGGCCACGTTGGCGTTGATGATCTCTGGCGCGTCGCCGCTGGTCTGGGTTTGCGTCTTGTCGCCCAGCGCCAATACGCGCACATCTTCAAGCGCGATCTCGCTGCGCACCTGTTCGCCGCCTTCGGCGTCGAGTTTCATTGTGACAAGCACATCGACGCGGTCGTTGGGCTGGATAAAGCCGCCTGCCGCGGTGTTGTTTTCTATCTCGACCGCGATGGCCCGATAGCCGGGCTGCAATAGCGCCGCCATGAAGCCGCGACCGTCGGGCTGCACCACCGAGTCCATCATGATCGGCTCGCCCTGCACGAAGGCGCGCCTTGTCACCGCGCCGACATAATCGGCTTGCGCGGAGGGGCGCCCGGCGATGCTGATGAAATGCTCGCTCACCACATTGCTTGGGAATGTCGCGACCTTCAAATCGCTCGGCGTCAGCGCGGCGCCTTGCTGGATATCGCGCGCCGCCACTAGCACCTCTTCGCCGATCACGGCCGCGGTGGGCTCAGCCGTCGCCTCGGGCTTGTCGCTGTTCATGCCGCGAATGAGCAGCAGCGCGCCAATGGCCGCGATCGCGGCGATTACGAGGACGATGAGCTGACGCGGCGACATGGCAATGACTCTCCCGCGACAGTTCGCGAAGCACTTGGGGCGACCAGACCACGGTCATGGCTAAGGCATGGTTAACGCGCCGAAATCAAATGGAAGCGAGGGTATGGCCATGATGCCGCCCCCCAGGATCGCAACGCCGTAAGGAATGCCGTTCTGCTTTTGCAGCAGGTGGCTGATGAAGGCGGGGTAGGCCGCGGTCTGCGGCAGCACTTGCCGCGCGCTGACCAGCACCAGCGCAAGCAGCCCGCCGCTCACCGTGGTCCAGAGCAAGAATGGAATGTAGGCCCCGAATCCGGTCCAGACGCAGACGGCGGCGATGAGTTTGGCGTCGCCGCCGCCAATGATGTTGGCTTGGAACAGGAAGAAACCAACGCAGAGCGCGCCCAAGCCGAACGCCAGGTGAGCGCCGATGTCGATAGCGTCGACGCCGGTTGCAAGCCCCAGCGCTGGAAACGAGCCAGCGAGGGCGATGGAGACCCAATTCGGGATGGTTAAGGAAGCGATATCGGTGCAGGCGGCGTAAACCAGCAGCCCGCCGAACAGCGCAAGCGCCAACATGTCGATCATGGGGCGCGAGCTTTGCGCCGCGCCGCCTCAACAAAGGCTTAAAATAAGAACGCCGCCTGTCGAGGGCGGCGTTGAGACGAGGGGAAGAAGGCGCTTGCGGACCGCCGCCCGAACGGCGGTCCGCAAGCCTCGTGCGATTAGTGAGCCGCGTCGAGCGTGGAGGCGACGTCGGTAAACGTGCTGTCCAAGCTGGTCTTGACCAGGCCGAGCGAGGCAATGATGGCAACGCCGATCAGGGCGGCGATGAGGCCGTATTCAATGGCGGTGGCGCCATCTTCGTTCTTCAGAAAACGCTTCAACATGATATTCTCCGTTCTTTGTCGAGTGCTTTAGTCACCGGCCCGGTGGAATGTCGCACCCGACATCCGTTCCAGACGCAGGCGGAAGGTACACGTACAAGATTAACGGATCAGCCATCGAGTGCGGTTTCGATTTCGCTAACGCCGCCGCAAAATCTTCGCGCATTGCCGCTTTTACATGCGGGCGGGAGATTTATCTGTGCCCAAGGCGTTCACGTGCACGCAGGAACATTGCGTTAGCGAACTCCTAACCATTCGCGCGTAGCAGCGTTCCTATATATTAGTGTGCGAGGGCATTGCGATGCATTGGGGCCGGTTGAGGATTGCCGCCGCCGCCGCGGCGTTTTGCGCGATGAGCTGGGCCGCCGCGCCGGCCTCGGCCAACGAAATTCGCGTCGCGCTCGATCAGGCCTTCCCGATCCGGCTTTCCGAAACCGCGGAAGGGGTTGCGGTCGGCAACCCGAGCATCGCGGGCGTTTCGGTGCAGAACGATCATTTCTTGTTCGTGACCGGGCGTTCTTACGGCTCGACCAATCTCGTCGTCGTGGGCGCGAACGGACGCGTGCTTTATTCCGGACGCGTAACGGTGATCCCGGACGAGACCGATGTCGTCATGGTCACCCGCGCCGGTCAGACAGCACGGCTTGAGTGCACCCCCTTGTGCCGGCCGCGGCCAGATATTGGCGATGGGGAGGCCTCGGCGGCGGCGACAGCGCAGATCCAAGGGCGCGCCGCGGCGGCAGGATCGCGTTAACGCACGTTTACGCTTTCGTTTGACGGTTTCGCAGGGCTTCGGCGCTAGGCTGAAGCTTCGGAGCCGATATGTTTACGCTGTTCAAAGCCGCTGCACCGAGAGTTTCGCGCTTCGCCGCAGCCAAGCAGGGCGTGGCCGCGGTCGAATTCTCGCTCATTCTGGTTCCGTTCATGTTGCTGATCGTTGGCGTCGCCGAGATCGCCATGATCGGGTTTGCGCAATCGAGCCTCGATTTCGCCGTCAACGAGACCGCGCGCGATATCCGCACCGGCGAGGCGCAGATGAGCAACAAGAATCAGAGCGAGATCGAGAACGTGCTTTGCTCGGAGATGGGCAATTTTCTCGGCATCGATTGTGCGGGCGCGCTCTATCTGGACGTGCAACGTTTCGATTCATTTGTTGACGCGGCGGCCGTTCAAAACCCGATCGTCGATAACGCCTTCCAGACCGGGGCGTTCGGTTATCAGCCTGGCGCTCCGTCTGACATCGTGGTCGTGCGCGCCTTCTATCGTTGGCAAACGCTGACGCCGATGTTTCGGGACGTGTTCAAGAACGTCGCCAATGGCGACCGCATCCTCGCTTCCTCAATGATGTTCCGCAACGAGCCCTACCAATGAAGTTGACCCTGCTTCTCCGCGATTTCGCCAAGGCAAGAGCTGGGCTCGCGGCGCTCGAATTCGCCATTCTTCTGCCCATGATGGTGCTGCTGCTGTTCGGTTCGGTCGATCTTATCGACGCGCTGGGGTCTAATCGCCGCGCCGAGAACGTCGCCGCTTCGCTGGCCGATGTCGTTGCGCGCGACACCGAAGTCACCGATGCCGAAATGACCGGCCTCTGGGCGGCCATCGGCGTGCTCATGGTTCCCGACGATCCCAACGACGTAAAGGCGCGCATCACCAGCGTGGAGATCGAGAGCGCCACCACCGCACGCATCGTCTGGAGCGAAGGGCACGGCATGTCCGGGCTCACCGCAGGTGCGGTCATCGATTTGCCCGACGCGATGATGATCGCCGGCACCAGTGTGATTTTTGCCGAGACCGAGTTGCACTACGAATCGCCGCTGGGGATTTTGTTCACCGGCGCGGTCGATCTGAACCACGAAGCCTATCGCCGCTCGCGCCTGGTCGACCCTATTCCGCGGGCCTGACCCAAAGCACTCCTAAAGCACCTTGACGGGCGGCGCTGACTTGGCATCAGTTCCGCGATGGAAAACCCGAAAACGCCTGCCGAGGCGGTCGACCGCCTCGAACACCTGCATGACCGCGCTGTTGCCGCCCTGATCGAGTCGGTGCGGCGCTTTGCTGAAAACGGAACCCCGCCCAGCAGCGAAGAGCGCGCGCTGTTCCGCTACCCGGAACTGCGCGTCACCTATCTGCCGGGCGCGCCCGCGCCCCGGCTCGCGCGCGCCTATGGCCAGCTCACCTGGCCGGGTGAGTACGCGGTGACGATCACCCAGCCCAAATATTTCCGTCACTATCTGGTCGAGCAGCTTGGCCTGCTGGTCCAGGATTACGGCGCCGAGCTCAGCGTTCGTCTCAGCGACACCGAAATTCCATACTCGTTCGTGCTCGACGCCGCCGGCGCCGCCGCTTTCGAGAACGTTCCCGCCGAAGAGCTGGCGCGGCATTTTCCCAATCCGCGTCTGACCCAAGTGGGCGACGCGGTGGTGGACGGTTTGAGCGTGAAGCGGCTCGACGGCGCGCGGCCGCTGGCTTTGTTCGACGCCCCGCGCATCGACTATTCGCTCAAGCGGCTCGAGCACTACACCGGCGCGCCTTGGCAAGATGTACAACCTTGGATACTCTTCACCAATTACCAGCGTTATGTCGACGAGTTCGTGCGCTGGGCCGCGGAAGGCGTGAAGAACGGCCCCAAGGGCTGGGCGCTTTCCTGCCCGGGTCAAGTGCGCATCGAAGCGGGCGACAAGCGCGCCGAACAGAAAGCCCAGGACGCGCCGTGGCGCAAATACCAGATGCCGGCCTATCATTTGACCACGCCCGACAATGATGGCGTGACCTTGATCAATATCGGCGTCGGCCCCTCCAACGCGAAAACCATCACCGATCACCTGGCCGTGCTCAGGCCCCATTGCTGGTTGATGATCGGCCATTGCGGCGGCTTGCGCCACACTCAGCGCATCGGCGATTACGTGCTCGCCCACGCTTATCTGCGCCGCGACAAGATTCTCGACGACCGCGTGCCGCTGGAAGTGCCGATCCCGGCGATCGCGGAAGTGCAGGTGGCGCTGCAGGAAGCGGCCGAGAACGTCGCTGGCGGCGATAGCGAAGATCTACGCCGGCGTTTGCGCACGGGAACCGTGGTGTCCTACGCCGACCGCAATTGGGAGCTGAACTACAATCAAGAACGTCAGTTGCTGTCGCAATCGCGCGCCATCGCCGTCGACATGGAAAGCGCCTGCATCGCCACGCAAGGCTTCCGCCTACGCGTGCCGTACGGCGTGCTGCTGTGCGTGTCCGACAAGCCTGCGCACGGCGAGATCAAGCTGCCGGGCGTGTCGGATCGCTTCTACGACCGCGCCATCGGCGCGCATCTGCGCATCGGGTTGGAGACGGTGGCGCGGCTAAAAAAGAACCGCGACAGACTGCACTCGCGCAAGCTGCGCGCCTTCGACGAGCCGCCGTTCCGGTGAGGGCGTTCGAGTCTCCTTCTCCACCCATCCCCGTGTGTGGACG
>DPWD01000182.1 GCA_003526465.1 Hyphomonadaceae bacterium | reverse complement strand
GCTTGCGCCCGCCATGCCGGCGGCTCGGCTTGCCCCGCGCGCGGCTTTACAAGTCGGTCGAGCAAGGGAATGCGTGAGAAATCCATGCCGCCATCGCCTATCTGGTGCTACAAGGTCCCCCGCCATGCAGGGACTGGGCCACATCAAGCCGACCGCGCGATTTGGCAACAGAATATTCCCCTAATGAGGCCGGCTGCTCGCGTAGCGCGCTACTAGAGCGCGGTGCGAGGATTTTCGTTAATGTTAACAAAATTCGATCGGGGGTAGCTGGTCGCGTCGAGACTGGCGACATTTCCGCCGCGGCCGATGTGCCGGCGCCTCATCTTCGATGCCAGCTCACGGGGCAAGACTGGCGCCTGCACCGATCGTGAGCGCTTTGGCGTTAACCGAATGCGACCGCCAATCCGCGCGTCGCCGTTGCATCTTGCTCGCGCTGTGCCGTTGTCGAACCGCAGATAATTCGGCGGCGCCTTTGGGGCGCCGCCGATGTTCGATTCTTGACCTTCGCTCGCTTACGGCGCGAGCAAGAAGTCGGCCGAGTTGTAGTTGGCGGCGTTCTCGCCGATCAGGGTAATGGTTTGGCCATCGACGCTGATAAGCACTGTGGCCCCAATCTGGGCAATGTTGACGCGGCTGGCGAAGTCGCCGGCAGTGACCCCTAGCGCGGAAATGTCGAGCAAATCTTGGCCGCCGGCCGGGTTCTCGTCAAAGCCGGTAATGGTGTCGTTGCCGAAGCCGACGCCGAACACGAAGATGTCGTTGTCGGCGCCGCCGTTCATCGTATCGTCGCCCAAGCCGCCGGTCAGGATGTCGGCGCCCGCGCCGCCGGTAAGCGTGTCATTGCCGCCAGCGCCGTTGAGCGTGTCGGCGCCAGTGCCGCCTCCGCCGCTGAGCACGTTGGCGCCGCCGTCGCCCACCAGATTGTCGCTGCCGGTTCCGCCGGTCAGGTTCTCAGCGCCCGCAAGGCTCGCAAAACCCGACGCCGTTCCGGTAGCCACACTGGCTGTGACGCCCGCCGCCGAGCCGCCGTAGGAGAGCGTGTCGATGCCGCCGAGCAGATCGGCATTGACGACCTCGACGCTGGAGATCCCGCCGCCGTTGAAGTTGGTCAGCGCAATGCCATTGTAGGCCACTGTCAGCGTGTTGTTGGCGGCGCTGCCCGTGATGTTGAGAGTGTCGTTGTCGGCGCCGCCATCGATCGTCGGGTCATTGCCGTCCCCGAAGGTGTAATTGATGACGTCGTCGCCGGCGCCGCCGGTGATGGAGTCGTTGCCCGTACCGCCGGTCAGCACGTCGTTGCCAGCGCCGCCGGTCAGCGTGTCGTTACCGCCCAACCCGCCGATGGTGTCGGAACCGCCATTGGCGCCGCCGTTGAGGTCATTGTTGGTGTCGGTGCCGACAATGCTATCGCTGCCGGAGCCGCCGGTGACGTTCTCGACGTTGGTCAGCGAGGTGAAGCCGGTGGCCGAAGACGTGCTCAGATTCACACTGACGCCCACTGCCGCGGCCGTCCCGGCATAGCTGATCCGATCGGTGCCGGCGCCGAGGTTGGCGCTGAACGCTTCGATGTTGCTCAGAATGGTGGCGGCGCCGCCAGTGCTGAACTGGGTAAACGTCGCTCCATTGTACACCACGGTCAGCGTGTTGCCGCCGGCGGTGCCGGTGAACTGCAGCGTGTCCGTATCCGCGCCGCCGTCATAGGACGGATCGACGCCATCGCCGAACGTATAGAGGAAGGTGTCGTCGCCCGCGCCGCCGAGGATAGTGTCCGCGCCCGCGCCGCCAATCAAGATGTCGTTGCCGCCGCCGCCGCTCAACAGGTCCCCGCCGCCGCCGCCGCTCAGCACGTTGGCTGCGCCGTCGCCAGTGATGTTGTCGCCAACGCTCGAGCCAGTGACGCCTTCAATGCCAGCAAGCGTGTCGCTGCCAGTGTCTCCGCTGCTCGATGTGCCGGTAGCCAAGTTGACCGTTGCAGCAGCGTTGGTGGCCGCCAGAGAGTAAGTGTCGAAGCCGGCGCCGCCGACATAAGCGTCGTTGCCGTCATTCGGCGAGTCGACCGACTCCACCGCCAGCAGCAGGTCATCTCCGAGCCCGCCATTGACGCTGTCGCTGCCGCGCCCGCCGGTGATCGTGTTTGCTTGGCCGTTGCCGGTTAGGCTGTCATTGCCGCTGCCGCCGATAAGGTTTTCGACCCCAAGGATTGAATTGAAGCCCGAGCCCGTGCCCGCCGCCAGGTTGACCGCAACGGCCACCGCCGCCGCGGTGGCGGCGTAGCTCAGCGTATCGATGCCCGCCAGCAGGTTGGCGTTGATGCGCTCGACATTGCTAACAGCCCCGCCCGCGATCACCGTAAGCACGGCGCCGTTGTAGGTGACGGCGAGCGTCTCGTTGCCCGCGGTGCCGCTGATGTTGAGCGTGTCGGCGCCGGTTCCGCCATCGACCACGTCGGGTCCGTCTCCGGTCGTATAGAGGATGGTGTCGTCGCCCGCATCGCCGTTGACGTTGTCCGTGCCCCCGCCGCCAGTCAGAATGTCGTTGTCGTCTCCACCGGAAAGCGTGTCGGAGCCCGCTCCGCCAAGCAGCGTGTCGTTTCCGGCGCCGCCGACCAACAAGTCGAGGTCCGCGCCGCCATCGAGGATGTCATTACCCGCATTGCCGGTGAGGTTGTCGTTCCCGCCGAGGCCGAGAATGAAGTCGTCGAACGCGGTACCCGTGAGGGCATTGCCCGCTCCGTCGCCCTGGATGAAGTCGCCGATCGGCGTGCTTGGCGCGGAGAAGAGTTCCTCCAGCGTCCCGCCGTCGTCGGTGAACTGCACGCGCACCCGGATCAAGAAGCCAACGTCGGCTTGGACCGGGGTGTAGCCCGGGCCCACTTCGCCGACAATATCGCCCCAATTAGCGCCGCCATCGACAGACGACTGCCACTGATATTGGAAGTTCGGCGCTGTGAGGCCGTCCACGTCCGCGATAGCCGTGGTCACCGCGATCACTTCGACGCCTTCGGTTGGCGACAGATCGCTCAACCCCGGCAAGCCGGTAGGCGCATCGTTGATGTTGGTGACCGCGAGAGTTGGCGCAGAATAAGCCTCCTCGATCACGCCATTGGCGTCTTGGTAGACCATGCGCACGCGCAACCGCAGACCGACTTCGTCGTCGCCAGGAATGAACGCCGGGCCTGTTGCTGTCACATCGCCCACGCCGGTGGCGCGGATAATGTCGGTGAACACGCCGTCGCCTGGCCGCAGCTCCACCTGCCATACGTAAGTGACAGGCTCGGTGACCGCGCCGGTTGGGTTGGTCAGGCTGACATTGTCGAGATCGGTGACGTTATTGATCGAAACGGTCAGCAATGCGTCTTCTTGAACCACGCCCGCGATCAACGGGTTGCCAGCCGCCGGGTTGTTGGCCGCGAAGATGGTCACATCCTGGTCGGCGAAACGCAGCTGCTCGACATTCCGCAAAGTGTCGGTTCCATCGGGGCCGCCCAGCACCGGGTCGGTAATGTCCGTGACCGTGACGACCGCGCCAGCGGGGATGAGCGGGCCAAAGTTCGCGATTGGGCCGGGACCCAGATCGCGCAGGACGCCGTTGACGCGGATTTCGTAATTGAACACGCCATCGGCGACATTGAACAGCGGACCGGAGAACATCGCCGTATCGAAGTCCGGATCGCCATTGGTCGGCGCCAAAATCTCACGCACGATCTGCAACTGGCCGGGATTGATCAGGCCCTGGAAGATCGCGTCGCTGAGCGTCATGCCCGCGTGTGGGCCGCCCTGAAGCACCCCGGTCATGCTGTTAGTGGTGCTGACTTCAGCGCCGGTCGGACCATTCGCGTCGTGGCCCGCACGCACGCTGATGCGCACGTTGAGGGCCAGATCGCCGTCGATCATGTCGTCGCCGCCACGGCCTTCGAGGATGTCGCTGCCGTCGCCGCCGAGGATGATGTTGCCGGCGCCGAAGGACGTGACATTGGCCGGTCCTGGGGTCAGGTCGTTCAGCAGCTGCTGCATGCCATCGATGAGGGCGATGCCGGTTTCGTTCATCACGCTGCCGGTGAAGCCTGAATTCGCGATGGCGGCTGCGTCGAGGTCGTCGCCACGCAGAATGTCGCCGAACTGCGAACCCGACAGACCTTCAACCGACTCGAAGCGCGCCAGCACCGAAGATGGCGACAGCGGCACCGGGGTTTCGTTGAACGCACGCAGATTGAGATCGGCTTCCGCCGCCAGCGTCGGGTGCTGGTAGTTCGCCCAGTCGAAGCCGGAGGCGCCGATATAGCGATCGCCGCGGCCGCCATTGCCGACCATGATGTCGTCGCCGCCTTCGCCGAGCATGCGGTCGGACACGCTGTCGCCCATGAACACGTCGTGGCCGATGATGGAATCGAGCCCGCGGGTGTCGAAGTTCTCGCCGGCGCTACCGTCGGCCATGCCGTGCTCGATCCAGTCGTCGCCCTCGTTGCCGAAGATCATTTCAACCGGCTTGATGCCGAGGATGAAGTCGTTGCCGCCGCCGCCGAAGGCTTCCGATTCGTCTTCGCCGATGACGACGAAGTCGTTGCCGAAGCCGGCGAGGATCAGGTTGATACCGTTGCCGCCATGGATGGCGTCGTGACCGTCCTGGCCCTGCAGATTGTCGTCGCCGCCGCGGTCGGTGATGATGTCATCGCCGGCGCCGCCGAGGATCATGTCGACCCCGTCACCGCCCTCGAGACGATCGTTGCCGCCATCGCCGTAGAGCGTGTCATCGCCGATGCTGGAGATCAGCGTGTCGTTGCCTTCGGTGCCGCCAAGCACGACGTGATCGACGCCGGTGTATTTCAGATAGTTCGACTCAACGACCGCCGTGTTCGGATCGTCGCGCATGACCAACGGGTTGAGCGCGGTGCCGCCCTCGGTGGGGTCGTCACGGCCATCCAGGCCGAGGCCAGTGAACTGCACTGCGTCATTGGCTTCGAGAATCCAAGTCGGCGTCGAGAACACGTCGCCCGGCAGGTGCTTCAGATCCGTGTTCGCCATGATCAGTTTGGCGAACGAGTTGTTTTCGAGTTCGGTGAGGAAGTTGAGGCCGGCGGTGCGCTCCAGATAGTAGAAGCGGTCGCCGTTCTGCAATTTCTCCATCTGGGTTTCGAACACGAAGTTGAAGGTCGAACCCAGGAGGCCGCCAAACGGCATCTGCTTCTCGGCTAGGCCGCCGATCCACAGATCGATCTCGTTCAAGCCGCCGAGCGTGTCGTTGTTCGGACCGGCGCCATCGGGGGCGTAGATGCCGCGTGCGTACAGGAAGTCGAGGCGATCGGCCGGGACTGGCACGGTCGGCTCGTCGCCCGAACCTGGCAGGCCATCCATGCCATCGGCGCCGTACACCAAAGCGTAGGCGGCGGCGCGCTTGTCGGCGACCGTGGATACGCCGGTGATCGATGTATGCGTGCCGTAGGCGGCGATGAAATTCACCAGCGATTCCACGTGCTTCAGATTCATCGCGAGATCGACCCAGCTCGTGTAGGGCTTGAGCTGGCTGTCGCCGGTCATGGCGTAGAATTCCGCTCGCGCCTGATTAAGCGTCGGCACGCCGGTGTCGCGGCCGCGGGCGATGTTGATCGCGGGCAGGTCGAGCGGCAACCCGACGAGATTGTCGCGCAGCGCCACGGTGACGAATTCGTCGATCTCGTTGCCAGCCTGGCGGGTGACGCCGCGAATGACCGCGCCGGCGGCTTCCTCGGCGGTCATGGTTGCAACCCCGCCCACCGTTTGCAAGAACGCAAGCGGATTGAGGAACGCCGCGATCAGGCCGATCTGCTGACCCACGGGGTCGAGCCCGTTCGGATTGCCGATGACGTTGAAATTGGGATCGAAGCGGTCGATCGTCTCGGTCAGCATCGAGTGACCGAAGCGATACACCACGTGCGCGAACTCGCCGACGATCGCCGGGTTGATGGTCGAGTCGTAGCCTTGACCTTCCATCAGGAACACGTCGACTTGCGGCTGCACTTTGCGCGCGAATTCCTCGAACACGAGGTGCTGGTATTGCATCTCGGTGCTGAAACGCGCGGCCTGGAAGATGCGCTCGCCGTTCCATTCGAGCGCCGCGATTTCCGCCGGGGTCGTCGGCAGAGCCAGCACCGGCGTTGACAGCCACTCGTTGAGGAAGCCCACGTCGTTGGAGGCGATCGCCACGTCCTTCAAATGCTCAACCATGCGGTTGTGCTCGGCATGGAAGATGAAGTGGACCGAGGTCAGGCCGATATTCTCGTTGCCGCGGCCGTCGCCGGTGATCATGTGCGCGTTGAGCAATTCGTCGTCGTAGGCGATCTTGCGGCCGGCGAAGTCGGTGGCGATGGTGTTGCCGGCAACGGTGTCGGCGTCGGCTTGAACAACGCTGGTTCCCGGAGTGAGTGGATTGCCGTCCGTATCGAACACGGTTCCCGGCACTGCGTTGTGCGCGATGTCGTTGAGGAACGCATGGCCCGAACCAACGGTCGCGACCCGATATTCCTGGCCAGGAGGCAGCGCGGCGGGCGTGAACCCAGGCACTTCGTCGGCTTCGATGCTGTGGAGATCGCGGCCAGACAATCCGTCGTCGGGATCGGCGTCCGCGCCTTCAACGGTGAAGGTGCCGGGCACTGTCGAAATCACCGCGCCAGTCGTGCTGTTGACGATCGCGATATTGACGACGACTTGGGCAAAGCCGTTCGCGCCAGGGATGAACTTCCCGTACGCGTCAGTCACCAGGAGCGGCGCGTCGAAAATATCCATGTCGCTCATGCGCAGGCCGAGCAGGTTGGCGGTCTGCGCCTTGACTTCGGACCAATTGCCGATGCCGCCATTGACCACGCCGTCGATCAACCGGCCGGTGGACACCGGGTTGCCGGCGCCGTTGAGCACGTATTCGCGCAGATAGACCTGGTGCGAGGCGTGCGATGTGTAGGTCTGGTTCTGGTCGACGAAAGGCGTGGTCTCGTTGTTGTGCGTGTGCACGTCGTCGGACGTGCCCAGCACGCCATCGGGGCCAGGCGTCACAGAGGAATTGGTGGCGCGCGTGACCGCCATGAAACGCTGCGCGACGGGCAGATCGTCGCCGTCGCCGAAGATTCCGTTCGCGCCCGCGATCAGCGGGTCATCCGGCATCAGCGGGATGTAGACCGTCCCGTTGCCGCCCTTATCGACCAGGTCGAGGCCGTGATCGAAGAACTGGCCGAAGAACGTGAACCACGAGTTGAACTGCGCGGACAATCCTTCGTCGGGCGTCGTGTTGGGGATGAAGAACACTTCGCGGTCGTCGACCGTGCCGAAGATGCCGTCGAGCCCGGGGCTTGTAACGGCCGTCGCGCCGCCATTGGCGATCGCCGCGGCGAGATTTGCCGCCGTCTGATCCGAGATCAGATTCGAGATGATGCGCGGATCGGCGTCAGCGACATTAACTGTGCTGGCGTAATCGGTGTTGGTCACCAAGCCGCCTGGCGCTGGGCCGTTGGCGTCGAACGTGTCGCCGTCCTGATCGTCGCGGAAGATCTGGTCGATCTGCAGCACGAAGTCCTGGTCGGCGGCGCCGAAATCGGTCTGGCCTTGCACCAGATTATTCAACGATCCGTCGACGGTGCGCAGGCCGAACGGCAGGCGCGAGTTGGCGATCTGACTGAGGATGTCCTGCGACGGCGTGCCGTACGCGCCGGAATGGTTCTCCGCGATCTTGATCTGATCGAGGATGAATTGCAGGTCGGCGCGGATCAGGTGGAGCCCATTGCCGGGGCTGTTGACGATGGTCTCGGTCGGGGGTGCGCCGGGCGCTGGAGGCACGGCGCCGCCGGCGACCGGCGCGGTTGGCGCCGAGTACACGGTTTCCAATACGCCTAGCGCGTCCTGATAAACCGCCCGCACCCGGATCGCGAGGCCATCCAGGTCAGCGGTAACCTGCAGCGTGTTCCCGATCGCGGTTTCTGGCTGAGCCCCGCCCAGAGTGACGATATCGGTGAAGACACCCGGCAGATTCAGCGGGTCGCGTTCAACCTGCCACACAAAATTAATCGGACCGCCGGTGATAGTCCCGTCGGGATTGTCAGCCTCAACGATGCCTGCCGCTGACGCCGTAAGCGTTTCGCCCAAATTGGGGACGCCATCCACGCCGACGTCGATCGTCAGCAGACCAACAGGCTCGGTGTTCAGGTCGGGAACCAGGATGAACGTTCCGGTCTCCTCCGGCGTGCCAGGAAGAGCAGTCGGATCGGGCGAGAACTGCAACCGCTCGATATTCGTGAGCCTGTCGATTCCGTCGATGCCGATAGCGCCGGCGACAAAACCGCCCGCACCATCCGGCACGCGATGGGTCACAGTGGTGACATCGCCGACCGTCTCGATCAGATAGTTGGCCATGATGTCGGAATAGAGCGCGGTGTCGAAATCCGGCCCGTTGGCGGTGAGGATTTCGCGCACGATATTCAGCTGCGACGGATTCCAGACGCCGTTGAGCATGTTCTGCAGCAACGTCGGATCCTGCATGGTCTGGAAGCTGGCGATCTCCGGGCCGGTGTGGTTTGTGTCCGCCACGCCATAGACCGCGATGCGCACGTTGAGCGCGCGGTCGCCGTCGATCAGATCGTCGCCGCCGCGGCCTTCGATGACATCGCTGCCGTCGCCGCCGAGAATGATGTTGCCCGTGCTGAAGCGGGTCACGCCATCGCCAAGCAGCGCCTGCAAGTTGCGGATGAGGCTGACGCGAGTGAGTTCCCCGTTCAGCGCGTCGGTTGTGGCGATGTCAGCCAAGCCGGCGTCGTCGCCGCGCAACACGTCGCTGAACCTCGAGCCGGACAGGCCTTCGACTTCGGCGAAGCGATCGCGAATGCCTTGATTGGAGGGGGTGACCGGGGGTTCGATCAGATCGTTGATCAACAGGTCCGCGGTGACGCCAAGGGTATCGTTAGCGTAGCTGGCCCAGTCGAAGCCGCCGCCGCCGCCGAAGTGATCTTCGCCGTCGGAGAACACCATGATGTCGTCGCCGCCCTCGCCGTCGGCTTCGTCGAAGCCGCCGCCGGTGATGAACACGTCATGGCCGATGACGGTGCTGGCTTCCTGCGGGTCGAAATTGTCGCCGCCGGCGCCGTCGGAAGTGCCGATTTCGATCCAGTCGTCGCCCTCGTTGCCGAAGGTCGGCAGGTTCATTTGCGCGCCGAGGATGAAGTCGTTGCCCTCGCCGGCGAAGGTTTCCGAAACGTCTTCGCCGGTGATGATGAAGTCGCTGCCGCTGCCGCCGAGGATCAGGTTGAAGCCGTTGCCCGCGCTGATGACGTCGTTGCCGTCATTGCCTTTGAGCACATCGTCGCCGCCCTTGTCGGTGACGATGTCATCGCCGGCGCCTGCTTCGACGTTGTCAACGCCGTCGCCGCCTTCGATGCGGTCATTGCCGGCGTCGCCCCAAATGGTGTCGTCGCCGATGCTGGCGATCATGATGTCGTTGCCCGCAGTGCCGCCGAGCACGACGTGGTCCCCGCCGGTGTATTGCAGATAGTCGGCGTCGACACCCGGACCGTTGGCCGGGTTGTCGCGGATCACCAGGGGAATAAGTTCGCTTCCGCCCTCGGTGGGATCCTCGCGCCCGCTAGGACCAAGCCCGGTGAATTGCACCAATTGGTTGACCTCGAGGATGAAGCCAGGGGTGGTGAACACTTCCGCCGGCAAGTGAACCGCGTCGGAATTGCGCATGATCAGCTTGGCGAACGAATTGTTCTCCATCTCATTGAGCAGGTTGAGCCCCGCTAGGCGCGACAGGTAATAGAAGCGGTCGCTGTTTTGCAGGTTCTCCAACTGGGTCTCGAACACGAAGTTGAAGGTCGAGCCGAGCAAACCGCCGAACGGCATCTGCCGCTCAGCCAGGCCGCCGATCCAGAGGTCGACATGGTCAAGGCCGCCGAGGCTGTCGTCATTGGGGCCAATGCCATCGGGCGCGTAAGCGCCTTGAGCATGCAGGAAATCGAGGCGGTCGGCGGGAACCACCACACCCGGAAACAGAGTGCCGGTGTTGTCTTCCAGCGTGAGGATGTCGCCGTCCATCCCTTCTTCGCCGTAAACCAGGGCGTAGGCGGCCGCGCGCTTGTCGGCCAAGGTGGTGGCGCTAGTTATCGACGAATGCGTGCCGTAGGCCGCGATGAAGTTCATCAGCGACTCAGGATGCTTGATGTTCGCGCCGAAGTCCGCCCAGCTGCTGTATGGCTTCAACTGGCTGTCGGACGTCATGGCGTAGAATTCACGGCGCGCTGCGTTCAGAGACGGAATCCCGGTGTCGCGGCCGCGAGCAATGTTGATCGCCGGCAAATCGAGCGGCAGGCCGACGAGGTTGTTGCGCAGCGCTTCGGTGACGAATTCGTCGATCTCGTTGCCCGTGGTGCGGGTGAGGCCACGCACCAGATTGCCTATCGTCTGTTCATTGGTTCCGCCAGAAGCATCGAATTCGAGCGGATTGAGGAAGGCCTGGATCAAGCCGATCTGCGCGGCATCGTTGGCGAGCGGGTCATCGCTGTTCACCAGCGAGAAGTCGGGATCGAAGCGATCGACGGTCTCGGTCAGCATCGAGTGGCCGAAGCGATAGACCGTATGCGCGAACTCGGCGACGATGGCCGGGTTGATGGTGGTGTCGAAGCCCTCCGGAGCCAGGAACACATCGACCATCGGCTGCACTTTGCGCGCGAATTCTTCGAACACGAGGTGCTGGTACTGCATCTCGGTGCCGAATTTGGCAGTCTGGAACAGACGCTCGCCGTTCCAGGTCACGTTCCCTGTAAAGATGCCGGTGAGGGAGGTGATCGGAACAGCCAGCCACGGATTGAGGAACGCGACTGCCGCGGCCTGCGCGACCGCGGCGGTAGCGCCAGCCGCCAACTGCTCGGCGAGGATCGCTTGCGCGGACGCTAGCGCGACATCCTTGGCGTGCTCAACCAGCCGGTTGTGTTCGGCATGGAAAACCGCGTGAACGGCGGTGAGGCCGATATTCTCGTTGACGCGGCCGTCGCCGGCTATGAAGTGCGCATCGAGCAATTCGTCGTCATAGGCGACCTTGCGGCCCATGAAATCGACGCCAATCGTGTTGCCGGCGACGTTGTCGCCGTCTGCTGCCACCACCTGGTCGCCCAGCCCGCCGGGGCCATCGGGATCGAACATCGTCCCCGGCTCGGCGTTGTGTGCGATATCGTTCAGGAATGCGTGGCCGGTGAGTTCCGCATTGGCGGGGACCAGCGTGCCGAGGCCGCCATTGTCGGCCGGGTTCGCTTCAAGCAGCGTGTTGTCGTTCAACACGAACTGGGCAAAGCCGTTGGGACCGGGGATGAATTTGCCATAAGCGTCGGTCGCCAAGAGCGGCACGTTGAATACATCGGTGTCGACCAGCTGGATGCCCAGCAAACTCGCCGCTTGCGCTTTCACTTCGGCCCAATTGGCCATACCGCCGGCGCTGCCTTCTATCAGTGCGCCGGTCGCGAAGGTTCGCGGGGCCAACGTTGTACCGGGGCCCGGATCAACATCGACAACGCGTGTCTCGTAGGCGCGCAGGAACACTTGGTGCGAGGGGTGCGAGGAATAAGTCTGGTTCTGGTCGACGAACGGCGAAGTGGTGTTCTCGGTTTCGGTCCCGCCAAATACGGTCGCGCGCGTCACCACCATGAAATTCGAGAAGCCGCCGGGCACGTAGAGCGGATCGTCCGGCGACAGCGGGATGTAGACCTTGCCGTTGCCGCCCTTGGTCACCAGGTCGAGGCCGTGATCGAAGAACTGGCCGAAGAACGTCATCCAGGCGTTGAACGGCGCCGACAGGCCTTCGTCCGGGGTGGTGTTGGCGATCTCGTAGGTCTGGAACGGCGTACCGTCGGCGCGCATGCCGTCAATGATCGCGGCGCCGGGTTTCAGCACGTCATCGGCGTTTGCGGGATTGAGGACGTTGCCGAAGCCAAATACCCCGTCGGCGCCGGGATCGTAGGCGGCGGCGTAGACGGCCATGTTGTTGACCCGGCCTGTAGTGGGGTTGATCCCAGCCGATTGGTCAACGATGAGGTTCGAAATTGTGCGGGGGTCTGCGTCGACAACGGAGCCGGCCAAGCCGTAATCGCCTTGCACAAAGGCTGGCGCTCCGCCGGGGCCGTCGAAATCGATGGAATCGCCGTCGGGATCGTTGAGGAACGAGGCTGAAAGCATGCGCGGGAACAGCGTGTCGGCCGCGCCGAAATTGCTTTGTCCGGGGAACAAATTGTTGAACTCACCCGTGACTGTTCGCAGCCCGAATGGCACCACCGCGTTGGGCAATTGAGAGGCGAGGCTCAGCCCCGCCGAGTGCGCTTCCGCAATCAAGATCTGCTGGAGAATAAATTCCAGATCCGAGCGAATGAGCTTAACCATTACCAACCCCCTGCCAGGCAGCCTTGAAGGCCGCCGCTAAAAACCGCGGACGCCAAGCGCCGTGAATCGATTGCCGAAAGCCCCCACGGCTCCCCACAAGCGGGCGCAAGAACGCCGCAAGCGTCCTTGGTGCGCCTATTTTTGAGGTCTCTCAATCTTACGAGCGTGACAGGAAAGGAGCTGACGGTTAACTCGCGCCTGGGGGGAAAACGCTTGGGAACCCCTCGCCATTATTCCCGAGGTAAGCGCGGAAATTTCGCGCAACTCTCTCAAATTGCAAATTTCGGCGGCGTCGCCAGTCTTGCCGCAAGCATGAGAGTTTTGCCTCTGTTGCGCAAGCGCTCCGTGATGCCTCGTGGTTAGCGACGATTAACCAGAGAGCGCTTCGCTTACCTCAAGCCAGACTACCTCGGCACTAGCCAAAGCTGCGGCGGCGTCGGCGCGCTCACGCGAGAGCGAGGCGGCGCGAGCGGGGTCGCGCGTATACAGATTTGGGTCGGCGAGCGCTGTGTCGACGCGCGCGATGGTTGCCTGTGCTTGCTCCATTTCAGCCTCCGCGGCAGCAATCCGCTGCTTCAAGGTGTACGCCGAAGTCGCTGGCTTCTTGACGTTGGAGTTGGGCGCATCGGTCTTGACACTGCGCGCGAGCGAACGATCCGCGGAAAGCACAAGCTTGCGGTAGTCCTCAAGATCGCCGTCGTAGGGGCGCACGCGGCCATGGTAAACCAGCCATAAACGATCCGCGCACGCCTCGGCGAGGTAGATGTCGTGTGTGATCAGCAGCACCGCGCCTTCGAATTCATTAATCGCGTGGATCAACGCTTCGCGGCTGTCGATGTCCAAGTGCGATGTCGGCTCGTCGAGGATGAGCACGTGCGGTTTCGCATGCGCCATCAGGCCGAGCAGCAACCGGACCTTTTCGCCGCCCGACAAATCCTGGACCTTGGTGTCGATCTTCTCGAAGCCAAAACCCATCCGCGCGGCGAGCGCCCGCACCTTCGGCGGCGCCCAGTCAGGCTCGAGCGTGCGTACGTGCTCGAACACGCTCTCGCCTTCGCGCAATTCGTCGAGTTGATCCTGGCTGAAATAGCCCATCACCGCTTTGCCGGATGCCACGCGTTTGCCTGCTAGCAACGGCAGTTTTGCGGCGATGGACTTGACCAACGTTGTCTTGCCCTGCCCGTTCGGGCCGATGACCACGATGCGGTCGTCATGATCGAGCCGCAGCGAGACTTTGCTCAATACCGGATGGCCCGGCGCATAACCTAATTCACATTCATCGAATACGACCAGTGGCGATGCGAGTGGGCTTGCATCCTCGAAATGAAACGGCGTGGTGCGTGACTCCAGCGGCAAGGCGATGTCTTGCATCTTTTCCAATTGCTTGATGCGGCTCTGCGCTTGGCGCGCCTTCGAGGCTTTGGCGCGGAAGCGATCGATGAAGCTTTGCAAATGCTCGCGCTGGGCGTCCTGCTTGGCCTTCATCGATGTCGCTAGCGAGAGACGCTCCGCGCGTTTCTTCAGATAGGCGTCGTAGCCGCCCGCGAACACTTCCAACCTACGCTCGTCCAGCGCCAGAATGTGCGTCACCGAGCGATTGAGCATCTCGCGGTCATGGCTGACGACCAGAACTGTGTGGGGATAGTCGCGCAGATATTCCTCAAGCCAGGCGGCGCCTTCGAGATCGAGATAATTGGTCGGCTCGTCGAGCAGGAGAAGGTCCGCGGCGGCGAACAAAACGCCCCCCAGCGCCGCGCGCATGCGCCAGCCGCCGGA
>DPWD01000183.1 GCA_003526465.1 Hyphomonadaceae bacterium | reverse complement strand
TGCGGGGGCCCGCCCGTGTGCGAGGAAAGCGAACCAGAAGCGGAGAGGAACCGCGGGCTGCGGGAAGCGGCGGCGTTTGCGGGAAGATGCGCGGCGCAACACGGCTGCGCCGACGCACCCGGCCGAAGGGATCGGACCTTTGAACCGGGAATTCGCCGCCCCGCTATTCGGCGGCGATGGCGAGTGCGGGCGCCGATGCATGCGAATGTGTGCGCAGCGGCTCGGGCAGCCACGCACGGTCCTTGAAGATGCGCTTGGCGCGCGAGACCAGTTCGGATTTCGGCATGGTCAAGAGCTTGGCGCGGTCCAGCGTCGGTTTGGCTTCGATGAGCGCATCGACGATCACCGGCTTGCGCACATGCTCGAAAAAGCTTTCCGGGGTGGCCGACCAATATAGGCGCATGTCGAGGCCGGCGGCATCGGCGACGATCTCGCCGATAGTCGCATGTGGCCCGTGGGCGTTGGGCGCTGGCCGCAGATCGAGACTTGGCGCGACCAATTCCGCGAGCAGCGCAAGCAAATCTTGCTGGTCGCCGCCGGTGAAATCCCACAATGCTTGAGCATCTTCCGGAAGTATGGCCTTGCGGGCGTCGAGCGTCGCTTGAAGCGCGCTTGCCGCCTGGCTTTCGGTTCGCGTGATCGAGCGCGCTACGTCAACGGTTTCAACGCGCACGCCGAGACAGGACTCTCTCGAACCCGCGAAGGCTTCCGAGGCCAGCGTGAACACCAAGAGCCGTAGCGCCAGATCGGGCTGGCGCGCCAGCTCGTTGCGCAAGGCGAGCGTCTTGTGCGCCATGAGTTCGTCCATGAGCTTGGCTGGAAGCGCTGGCGTTTGCCGTGCCTCCGTGGCGGAATGTTGCGCCGATCCGCGCCGCAGCGCCCTCAAAGGTTTCACATCTTCCAGCTTGACCAGGCCGCGTTCGATCTTGGGAGCGCCGTCGTGGCCGATGGTGACGATGGCGCCGGCGAGCGCGAACTCCGCAGGATCCCAGACCGGCTGCGCCAACCCATCTAGCGCGGCCTCGATGGCTTGCGTCTCGTCCTCGTCCTCGGTTTCGTCCAGGCGCACATAGAGCTGCTCGCGTTCGGCGTGTTCTTGCTCGCTCAATTCGCGACGGCGTTCGCGCACACGCTCGGGAAATTTCTCCCAGGCCAAGCCATCGATCGCGATCTCGACCCAGACCCAGCCTTCGGCGCGGACTGCATCGGCGATTGGCCCTAATTTGGCTTCGGCCAGCGAGGTGAGCAGGCCGCGGTCGCACAGCCAGCGCGTGTCGTCATCCTCGGCGAACAGATCGGAGACGATTGCGCCACCCTCGGCCTCGTAAGTCTCGACGCCGACAAAGCGGGCGAGCTTGTCGGTCTCCGGCACATGCGCTTGGGTCACTTGCGCCTTGAGCCGCTCGGGGCTGCGGGCCCATTCGGGCGCATCGAAGAACGCTGCATCCTGGGCGGCATGATCGTCGCTGAAGGCGAGCGCCGCCAGCTGGTCGAGATTGATTTCCTCGCGCCGCAGCGCTTCGATGAGACGCGGCGAGACGCGCGCCAGCTTTAGCCTGCGCGCCACATGCATGGGCGAAACCCCAAAGCGCGCGGCGATGGTCTCGACGCCCAGCCCATCGGCGGCCAGCTGGGCGGTGGCGACAATTTCATCCGCGCTCGAAAGCCCGCAGCGGACGACATTCTCCGCCAGCGACATTTCGATGGCCGACGCTGCGGAGACGATGCGGCACGGGATCCGCTCGTTCTTGGCGATCGATCCGGCCTTGGCCAAGAGCTTGAGTGCGCGCAAGCGCCTGCCGCCGGCGATGACCGCGTACTTGCCCTTGTCGGCGGTGCGCACGACGAGGCTCTGCAAAAGCCCCACTGCTTCGATTGATGCGGCAATTTGGCTGACGCCGCCCCTGCGGTCGCTGCGGCGCACATTGTCCTCGCTTTCAACCAGTTTCGAGAGCGGGATCATGATGATGTCGGTCATGGTATTTTTCTCCATTCGCCCACGCGACCATCGCGCTGGGCAGGAGTGCGCCTGCACGGCCGACGCCGAGGTCAAGGCCAACGCGCCTTGACCTTAAGAAGGCGGCGGCCCGTGCGATCGCGAAAGCGCCCAGCGCCTGTGCGGCGGTTAAAGGCGGCCTTTCCCCTCCCCGTGGGCGCGGTCCTATTCTCCGCCGCGAGCGCGGTTCGGGAAAGCTGCGCGCCGCAAACGCCATGCGAGCGAAATTCTTTGACCGAGGGGTGTCGTTTCCGAATATTCCCAACTCATCGAATTCGGCGATAGCGCCGGTGCAATCCGCCCAATCTCGCTTCGCTGACAATGCGCCCCCTCCTCTCGATGGTCCTGCCGAGCGGCGTCTCCTTGCCCAGGGCGAGGTGAGTGCGGTCGCTATTGTAATAGGCAACATAGTCCGCCATCAGGCGCCGCAGATGTTCAGCGCCAAGGACCACAACGTGGTCGAGGCATTCGCGCCGGATTGAGCCGATCAGCCGCTCGACATGCCCGTTCTGCCAGGGCGATGCGGGTCGGGTCGGGCGATCGTCCAGCCCCAGGCTGCGGATGCGATCGCGAAACGAGGCGCTGAACCGAGCGTCGTTGTCACGCACCAGAATGGCGCAGCTGCTATCGCGCGCGACCGCCCAGCTGAGCGCGTAGCAAAGCCAGGCCGCGCTTGGGCGGTTGGTCACTTCCACATGCAGCATGCGCCGCCCGCCATGGGCGAGCGCCACGAAGACGTAGAGGCGCTCAAGCGTAAGGGTGAACACGGTGAGCAAATCGACTGCGGCGATGGCGCTAGCGTGGTTGCGCAAAAATGTCTCCCAGCTCTGGCTGGGGCGGCCGTCTCGCGGCAGCATGTATTTGGAGACTGTCGATTGCGCCAGGCTGAAGCCAAGCTTCAAGAGTTCGCCATGAATGCGCGGCGCGCCCCAGAGCGGGTTTTCGTAGCTGATCTTGCGAATAAGGGCGATGAGTTCGGGGCCGATCCGGGGCCGGCCGCTTTTGCGGCGACGGTACAACCACCAGCCCAAAGCCCTGGCGTGGGCGGCGAAGGCGAGCCCAGTAGGTATTTCCCCACCCAGGCGCGAACAAGCCAGCCCACGACAAAGCACACAAGCCCGAAAAGAAAATGGTCCGCCACTTCCCTCTAATCGGCAGAATGGCGCTGAAGGTTTAGCCGGAATTGCAGCGTTCTCGGCGCTGGCCGCGGCAGCGACCGTTCTGTGGCGGCTTCGCAACGACCATTGCGGAAGCACTGCGGGGCCATTCCCCGTTTGGTTGAATCGCTGTTAAAGCTCGCCGGATCAGGCGAGGTGTCGCCGGGGGCGCTAGCTGGATGTGGACGATGCGCGTCGACAGCGGCAGCGAATTCATGGGCGGTTCTTTCATCGCGGCTTCTTGCGAACGCGGCTTCCCTGCTGTACCGCGTCTGCATGGCAGCATCCGCCGACCGCACCGACGCCCGCCACAAAGCCACCGGCGCGCCGGTGGCGGGTCCGCTTAGCCCGGCAGCGCACTCGACTGCTGATCGGAAATGGCGGAGACGTCCAGTCGAGGCAGAAGCTATTCAAGACGAGCGCTTCTCACGAACGACGGGAGTTTCGCCGCATATCCGGCTAGGGCTGGTGCTCTACGTTGATCATGGCATCGAGCCCGATGGTTTTTTGAAGTCGGTGATCTGCAATGATTTCAAGGAAGCGTCAGCGCGTGCCGATGACGTCTCCCAGCAAACAATGTCCGCCATCGTGCGCTGGTTCTTGAAGGAGGCCCCCGACGCGTGTTGGGGCTCGCCCGCTAACATGGCCGGTTGGCTTGCAAGCTTTGCTCCACAGCAACAAGGGCCCTTCCCTGAAGCGCTGGAAGCCTACAAAATCAATTATTCTGATTGAGCAGAGCCAGTCATGAGTCCGAATTTTCGGCGTCGGGCGAGGCAAGGCGTCGCTGCAGCCGCGTGATCGGCGACCGAGACGATGCGCACCGAATTCCGTGCCTGCGGTGGCGATGCCGCCGGCCTCATCGCCGCAGGCGCAGCGCCACCATAACCACTGCCGCTAGAGCGATCACCACAAGCAGGATTGTCCGAATACGCCTTGACCGGAATAGTGGGGACGGTAGCGCCGGGAAGCGCGATGGGGTGGTAGGGAGAGACGTGGCGACGTCATCTCTTCATCGCACATCACGCTACTCTAGGTCACGCACTCACAAACGACCAGACGGGATTCCCAAATCGGGCGAACGCCGATTGAACGAAGCCGCTGCGCGGCATTTGGTGCGTGTCCTGGCCGGCAAGGGCCCCTGGCTGCGAAGGTGTGGATGTTCGACGTCCCACCTTCAACCAGGAGCCCTTGTGATGGCCGCAACACTCAGCCCTCTGCGCCAGCGTATGATCGAAGACATGGCGATCCGCAACCTGTCGGCGGGGACACAGCGCTCGTATGTGAGCGCCGTGTCCAGGTTCGCCCGGTATTTTGGCCGCTCGCCGGACAAGCTGGGGCCGGAAGAGATTCGGGCGTTTGAAATTCACTTGGTCTCGCGGCGGCTGTCGTGGGCGGGGATCAATCAGACCGTCTGCGCTTTGCGCTTCTTCTACGGGGTGACGCTTGGACGCGGCGATATCCCCGAGCGCATCGCCCAGCCGCGCCGGCCGAAGACCCTGCCGGTGGTGCTGAGCCCGGATGAGGTCGTGCGTTTCTTACAGGCGGTTTCCTCCGTGAAGCATCGTACGGCGTTGACGACCGCCTACGCCGCCGGGCTGCGCGCAGCGGAGACGCTGGGACTCACAATTGGCGACATCGACAGCGCGCGCATGTTGATCCATGTGCGCAAAGGCAAGGGCGGCAAGGATCGCTATGTCATGCTGAGCCCGCAATTGTTGGAAATCCTGCGCTCCTATTGGCGTTTGACACGACCGCGCCCGTTCTTATTTCCTGGGAGACGCTTCGATCGCCCGCTTTCGCCTGGGGTGTTGTCGGCGGCCTGCCGGGTCGCGGCGCTGGCAGCTGACATCGACAAGCACATCACCCTGCACACGCTGCGGCACAGTTTTGCCACCCATCTGTTGGAAAGCGGCACCGACATCCGCGTCATCCAGGTGCTGCTTGGGCATTCCAGCCTATCGACAACCGCGGGCTACGCGCAGGTGGCGACCGACATGATCAGCAAGACGATCAGCCCGTTTGATCGACTGAGTTTGGCGGCCGCGCCGCCCGATTGATCCGGTCAGTGCGGCCGATATTCGAGGTCGCCCAAATTTTTCATCGGCACGGCGAGGCTTATCGTTGTGCGCATGGCGGCCAAATGGGACGCATCGAGCGGCGCGTGATGAGCGCTGTCGAATTATGCCGGACCGCCGCATTGGGCGGCCACGTCGAAGCGTGCGAAGCCTGCGGCTTCAAACGCCCGGCGTATAATTCGTGCCGCAATCGTCATTGCCCAAAATGCCAGGGCCTGGCGCAGGCGGCATGGCTTGAGCGGCGGCAAGCCGATCTGCTGCCGGTCCCGTATTTCCACGTCGTCTTCACCTTGCCGGCGCCGATCGCCGACATCGCTTTTTACAATAAGGCGGTGGTCTATGCGATTCTGTTCAAGGCCGCCGCGGAGGCGCTGCGGACGATCGCGGCCGATCCCAAACATCTCGGCGCCGACATCGGCCTGATCGCGGTGCTGCACACCTGGGGACAAAATCTACATCATCACCCGCATGTGCATTGCGTCGTACCCGGCGGCGGTCTCTCAGCTGACGGCGCCCGCTGGATCGCTTGCCGAAAGCGCTTTTTTCTCCCGGTTAAAGTGCTGGCGCGGTTGTTTCGGCGCCTGTTTCTCGAACAGCTCGCCGCCGCTCTTGCCGATGGCCGCATCCAGCTCTTCGCCGCCTTGGCGCCCCTTGGCGAGGACGGCGCCTTCGAAAACGCCATGAGGCGATGGCGTCGGATGGATTGGGTCGTCTACGCCAAGGCGCCTTTCGGCGGCCCCGCGCAAGTCCTCGCTTATCTCGGGCGCTACACCCACCGCGTCGCCATCGCCAATTCGCGCATCGTCGCGCTCGGCGACGATAGCGTGAGCTTCACCTGGAGGGATTATCGCGCCAACGGCCGGCGGAAGGTGATGCAAGTGTCGGCGCACGATTTTATCCGCCGCTTCCTTCAACACGCTTTGCCGGACGGGTTTCATCGCATCCGCCATTACGGATTCCTCGCCAATGGGCAACGTGTCGAGAAGCTGGCGCTTGCGCGCCGCCTGCTCGGTGCGCGTGCTCCCAAAGCTCTGCCCCCGGCCAAGAGCTTGGCCGAGCGCGTCGAACGTTTGACCGGTCGCGCGCTCGACGTTTGTCCCTGTTGCGGCGGCCACATCAGGCGCTTGGCCTGCGCGCCGGCGCCCAAGCGCTCGCATCCGCCGCGCGGAT
>DPWD01000179.1 GCA_003526465.1 Hyphomonadaceae bacterium | reverse complement strand
GAACTGCCGCTCCTGGGGCGAAGGCGCGCGGGCGCGCGTCGAGAAGGCCGCGCTGGAGGGCGGCGCGCTTCATGTGCGCCGGCCAGCGTTGTCGGCGCCAGCCGGCGCGGTGGATACGAGGGAGCGCGTCACAGTCGAAGTTTCCCTCGCGCCCGATCCTCGTCGATCCACCGGCGAACTTCTGAGCGCAGCGCATCTCGCAGCTCGGCGTCTTCTCGAACAAGCCGCAGCAATTCTTCCCGCGTCAGGGGAGTCTGAGGACGATCCGCCGGAGGGTTAGCGGGCCGGTTCATGCGAAGTCCGCCGGAGGTCCGGCGCCGTCTTGCGCGTCCAGGGTCGCGGCCGCAGGCTCGTCGGCATGATCAATCGTTCTGACTGGCGCCTCGCCGCTGACGTTTTGCGCAATTACGACGAGAGCGGCGCGGGCCTCGTTGGCTTCCACGCACATTGTCCGAACGCTCGCCATGCCTGGCCAGAGCTCACCGTCAAGGGACAGGCCATCGTCGTGTGGAAGCCGGGCCAGGAGCGCGTCGACGTCGAGGCCCAGGCGCTCGAACTCGTCGCGGCGGCGCTGGAAGAACTGGCGCAAGGCTGTCGCGAGCTCGCGATCGCGCGCAAAAAGGGGAATGGCTGAGATGTAGCCGCCCTCAAGCATGAGCGCGTTGCGCGGCGCCATCGCCTCCAATTCCTCCAAGGGAACGACGAATGAAGCGGGCGCGCTCATGCGGCGGCCTCTTCGCTGATCGCGCATCCAAGCGCTGACTTTTTGCGCTTGGCGCGCGACGGGTTAGTCGGGGGCTTCATTGAGCAAGCTCCGGTGACTGAGTCCCGGAAGCGGACGGCTGAGTATCTGGATTGGATATTCGAGTGCCAATTGCGCCTGCTGCAAACGCATCCGCCCGGACCTGATCGCCCAAGCGGCTGATGATCCAGGGCGCGACGGGGAAGCGCACATTGAACCAAGCCAGCGCGAACAGCATGACCAACGCGCCGCCAGCGCCGGCGAGGAAGGGCGCCAAGAGCGTCACGCCGCGTCCACGCTGGCTTCGAGAGAGGCGCGCGGATCGCTGGTCAGCAAAAAGTGGCGGCGAACACGATTGATGTCGTTGGTGGTGACGGCGCCGTCCGTCGCGTCCTCGATCTTGCGCGCCGTCTCCATCGAGCATTCGCGCTTTCCGTGCGCGATGGCGTTCAGGTTAGAATGTGGCACGCCGGTCCGCGCCGCGAGCTGGCGCCACGTGATGCGATGGGCGCGGCGGAATTCGAGAAGCTCCATGTCTTAATGGTTATCTGCCGGATAACCTTTATGTCAAGGCTCAGAGTTCGATGTCATCTACTGGGCTAACGACTGAGCGTTATCTATGGGATACCGTCGCCGAATGCGAGCAAAGAGGCGGCGAATATTTCTCCGAGAATGGCGAATATTCAGAAACAAGACCCAGTCGCAGGTCGCTGAAGCGCTGGGCGTCACCAAGACGCACGTCAGCAACATCGAGAATGGAAAACGTCAATACACGCAAGAACTGCTCGAAGCGGCGGCGGAATATTTAGCTTGCGATCCCGCGCACATTCTCAATGTCGATCCAACAAATCCCCAGGGCATCTGGTCGATCTGGGAAATCGCTGGCCGCATCCCTGAATCGAAACTCGACGACGCGAAGAAGATCATGAATGCGCTCGCGGAAACGCGCGACGATCGTTTCGACGCAATCGCCCCGCTGGTGAAAAAGCGGCGCAGCAAGCCCTAATCGTACGCCAGCCAACAGCTGCGCGGCGCGGGGCGGCAATAGGCGAAGACCAGATCCAGGGGTTCTTCGAGATCGCGCCATCGCCCATGCACGCGGCCGCTTTCGTAGACGAACCGCCACATGCCGCCATAGGCGTCGAAATACACCGAGCCGCAAATCACCTGGGGAAAGTCCGCCGAAACGGCCGCTTCGAGCAGTTCGACGGGCGCGCCGTGCGCATGTGCGCGCGCATCCGCCAAAATCGCCGGCAGCGCTGATTCGTAGAGCGCGACATCAGCAGGATCGCGCCGCTGCTCACACGCTTGCGGCGCGCCAAGGCCGGGCGATCTCGGCCGCGGGCCCGGCTGGACGCCAGCATAATCGGACGGGTGCGGCGCCATGGGCGCAGTGCGAATCGTTTGCTTGATCGTCGGCCTGTCACGTCCGCTCTGCGTCACCGCCATGAGGCTGAACACCACTAAGCCCGCCACGCTCGCGCCAATTACGAGCCGCGCCTCGCGCCAAAATCGGTTCATCACGCCTGCTCCGTATGGAAAAAACTGAGGGAGTTCAGAGGTCCGCGCAAATTGTTATCCTCTGGACGACTTTGTGCTTGCGCTGTGGTTATCTGTTAGATAACCGTTAACCCACGCTGCTTCGCGGCGGCAAGGGGGATGGCGATGCACATCAGCGGGGGCGAGCGGGCGGCTTTAACCGGGGCGGGGTTCCGCCTCGCGCATGTCAGCCCCGCGCGCGGCGCCTACGGCCTCGCCATCGTG
>DPWD01000348.1 GCA_003526465.1 Hyphomonadaceae bacterium | reverse complement strand
CGCCGCCTCGCTTGCGCTGATGGCGGCGCTGTTTGGCGTGCGCGCCGATTTTGGCGACGCCTTCGTCGCGGTGCTGCTCAAGGTTGGGTTCGGCCTTGCCGCAGCGGCCGCGGCCGCGCCGCTGCTGTTGGAGCTTGCACGGCCTAACACGCGTGCGCGCCATGTGGCGATTCCGGCGTTCCTGTTTGCCGCCGCAAGCACCGCTATTGCGTTCCTGGCGTTTCTGGTCACGCCAGCGGAAGCACGCATGGAATCCTGGCTGGGCGGCGGCGTGCCGGAATGCCTCTACCGAATTCCGTTGCTCGCCGCGCCCATCGCGATAGCGCTTTTCCTGGCCGTGCGCGGGCTTGGCCCCACCCGCCTGTCGCTTGCCGGCGCGGCAATAGGCGCAGTGTCGGGAAGCCTCGCCGCCATCGCCTACGCCAGCTGCTGCCCGATGGATTCAGCGCTTTATGTTGCGAGTTGGTATCTGGCGGCGATCCTGTTCTGCGCGGCGGTCGGCGCGGTCTTGGTTGGACGCGCGCTCAAATGGTGATCGCGACCAAAAATGTGCCGAGCGGCGATGGCGCCATTGCTGTGTGGCCTATTTGAGACACCCACACCGTTCAAAGTACCATCACCCAGTAAGCGCCGACGGCTAGCGCGCCGGTCGCCGCCACGAAGCCGAAGGCGCGTCCGTAGGGCAGCGCCTTTTCGATCAAGACAAAAACGGCGAGTCCAGCGACCCAGATCAGGCTCATCACGCCGCCGACGAACAAGAGCGCCATCGCCGCCCAGCAGCAGCCGAGGCAATAAAGGCCATGCCCAAGCCCCATGCGCAACGCGCCAACCGCTCCCGGATAATAATGGCGCATCAGGAACGCGACCGGAGAGCGACAGAGTTGAAGGCAGGCCTGCTTGAATGGGGTCAGCTGATAAAGGCCCGCCGCGATCAAAACCGCGCCGGCGATGCGGCGATCGGAAAGCGCGTCCATGTCGGTGAGCAAAGCCGCATCCGCCAGCACCCATTGCGCCGCCGTGGCCAGCATCGCGAAACCGGTCCATACGACCCCATAGCCCAACACGAGCAGTGCTGTCGGCGGCGCAGGCGCTCCCTGCGTGTGCGCCTGCAAAGCCGTGCGCCGGTGCAGCAACACAATGGGCGCCGCCGCGGGCAGCATCATCGCCGCCATCATCACCGACCACATTGCCAGTGTCGCCAGCGCGCGCGCCCACGTCCAAGGCGCAGCTGCGCCTGCCGATATGCCGTTCATGTCCATTCCGGGCATGTCTGGCATGACGACGCTTGGCCGGGTCATCGGCTCAAGCGTTACGATATAGCCCCATGCAATCAGCGCGAGCAGGAGAATTGCCCCTGCGCTGAGCATTTCTGCTCGCTTGAGGCTACGCAATAGTATGGCGATAGGTGCGTCCGACGCATTTGGCGCAGCCCGCTGGTTCAATGGGAAACCCCTTGGGTTCCAATGTCGAGCTGGGCGATGTGGGCGTGCCGTTCATTCCAATCGTGGACGATGGCGCCCCGGGCCTTGGTCGCGCCGGACGCGTACTCGGCTTGGTGATACTCAAATCCCTGGGGAATTGTCACACGCGCACGATGCTCTGCTCCAGTGACAGGATTGCGAATTGGCGTGATCGTCGTCTCGACCACGCCCTTTACCGCAAAACGGCCAGTGCGCTTGTCCGCATCAGCTTCAAATTCGATCGGCGCGAAGACCGGATCGTGGACCTTGGTCAGCGTGCCGGCGAAGACATTGAAGATGGTGGCGCCGGGCACGGTTTCCTGGCCGGAAAGGATTTTCAGGAGCCCGTCTCGCTGGGCGGGCGATGCCTGTTCATCGATCACGATCAAGGCTTCGCCATCGCCAAGGTGGATCGCCTTTGGCCAGGCGAACACCGCCGCCCACCGCAGACCATCGAGTGCAACATCGCCAAAGTGGCCCTGGTCGATCCGCATCGCGACGGCGGCGCGGCAATCGCCATGGGTCGGAAGCGCGTTGAACTGGCAGGGGCATCCCCAAGCGCAGTTGCAGTTGGTGATCTCAGGACCCGCCATGCGCCAATCGACCATTGCCATGTTGCACCTCCGAGGTGGTGATTTGATATCCCTGGGCGCTGGCTTCCGCCAGCTAAAAGCGGATGGCCGCCCAGATAGAGCCGACGGCCGCTTCCGAGCGACCTCACTGAAAAGAATAAGCATTCATGAGGCGCGGCCCGGAAACCAACGCGCTGGACGGCTTAACCCGTGGCGCTGAAGATCGCGACAGCCCCAAATCCCGCCAGCACCAGCAGGACGGAGACAATCAGAATGTAGCGCAAATGGAGGCCGGTCTGGCCCGAGCGGGCTTCTTCTTCGTCGATCTCGACATGGTCGCCGACCTTGCGGGCGGTCATAGCGTTGCTCCTTGCCCCAAGCCCGAGCCGCATATTGCATCCATTGGCGCGCAAGGGGAAGGCCTGACCACATCACACCGCGCCCGCACTGCGCAACAGCAGGACGCTGATCGGCGTGTTCGCCAGTTCATCCAACACGGACCTTTTCGTCCAGAACGTCCTCACCAATGTGCCTACTGGCCTGCCGCCGCCATTCCCGCCGACCGTAGATATCCCCCTTCCGCCGACAGTTTCGCGTTCCGTTTGCCCGCCGCCGCCTGCGGATGGCCGTCCCAGACAAGCCTTGTCCCTTGATCACGGGCTCAGAATGAAGTCCGCCTGCGAGTAATTGCCCAGCACTTCGCCGATGAGCGTGATCGTGTTGCCGTCGATGGTGATGAGCACGTTGGCGCCGACCTGCGCCATGCTGACATCGGCGGCAAACGTCGCCGCGGTGACGCCAAGGGCCGAAATATCGAGGCGATCTTGGCCGCCGACGGGGTTCTCGTCGAAGCCGGTGATGGTGTCGGCGCCGAAGCCGGTTCCGAACACGAACACATCGTCATTGGCGCCGCCGTTCATCGTATCGTTGCCGAGGCCGCCGATCAGGATGTCGTTGCCATTGCCGCCTAGCAGGTTGTCGCCGCCGCCACCGCCGTTAAGCGTGTCGCCGCCATTGTTGCCGATGAGCGTGTTGGCGCCGCCGTCGCCGGTGAGGATGTCGCCGCCGCTGCCGCCGCTGACGTTTTCGATGCTCGCGATCGAGGCAAAGCCGCTCGCAGCGCCAGTTGCGATATTCACGTTCACGCTGGCCGCCGACGCGCCGTAATTCAGCGTATCGCTGCCGCCCAAGAGGCTGGCGTTCACCGCTTCGACACTGGTCAGCGTTGTCCCGATGGCGCTCGTCAGCACCGCGCCGTTGTAGTTTACAAGCAGCGTGTTGTTCGCGGCGGTGCCGGTGATGTTGAGCGTATCGAAATCGGCGCCGCCATTGAACGCCAGATCAGTCTCGTCGCCGAACGTGAAGTTGATCACGTCGTTGCCGTTGTTGCCGTTAATGGTGTCGTTGCCCAGGCCCCCGGTGAGGATGTCGTCGCCGTCGCCACCGTTAAGCGTGTCGTTGCCCGCCCCGCCAACAAGCGTGTCGCCGCCGAGCCCGCCATTCAGCGTATCGTCGCCGCCATTGCCGTTGAGCGTGTCGGCGCCGCTGCCGCCGGTGAGGGTGTCTCCCCCGCCCGCGCCGCCGCCATTGGCGTCGGCATTGCTGCCGTTGACCACGAAGCCCTCGGTCTGTGCGGCCAGCGACACAGTGAACAGCGCGCCAGCGCCGGTTCCGTCGATGACTTCGAGGTTCGACAAGCGCCCATCGGTGGCAATGGCGTTGAGCGTCGCCGAAGTCGCGGTCAGCACCAGAGTGTCGACATCAGCGCCGCCGTCGATTGTGTCGGCCCCCGCGAAGCCCATGAACGTGTCGTTGCCAGCGTCGCCATTGAGCACGTTAGCGCCGGTGTTGCCCGTAATGGTGTTGGCCAGCGCATTGCCCGTACCGTTGATCGCGGCGGCGCCGAGCAGGACGAGGTTTTCTACACCGGCGCCGAGCGTGACGGTTCCCGTGGAGCGCGCGGTATCGTCGCCGTCTGTATCAACGATGACGTCGTCGCCGTCCGTGAGGTAGATGTCGTCGCCGTCGCCGCCGAGCAGCGTGTCGATGCCGCCCGCGCCGTCGAGCGTGTTGCTTCCCGAGTTGCCGGTGATGACGTTGGCGAGCGCGTTGCCGGTTCCATTAATGCCGCCACCGATTTCCACCAGCACCAAGTTTTCGACACCCGCGCCTAGAACGAAGCTCACCAGCGCGTAGACCGCGTCGGTGCCCGTTCCGGTGTCGACCGCGGTGTCGCCAGCGTCGTCGACGAAATAGATGTCGTCATCGTCGCCGCCGTCCATCGCGTCGGCGCCGAGGCCGCCAAACAGCACGTCAGCGCCGCCTAGGCCGTTGAGCGTGTCGTCGCCGTCGCTGCCGAACAATGCGTCGGCGAGCGCGCCGCCGGTGAGGGCGTCGTTTCCGAGCGTGCCGCCAAAGAGATTGTAGTTGCCCGCGCCCAGATTGGCGCCGAGGTGCGTGCTGCCGTTGAAGTTGATTAGCTCGACCGCGTTCGCCGCGTTGGTGAAGTGGTTGAGGACGGTGAACGTGCCGCCGTTCACGGTCAGCAACAGGTCGCCATTGCCGGGGTCGTTGGCGTCCATGTTGTCGATGACGCCTGGGGCATTGACCAGCGTGACGCTCGGCGCGCCAGGGTTGGCGACGATTTCCGCTCCGAGCAAGATGCGGTCGACGCCGCCATTGTCGAGCAGCGAGTCGCTCGCCGCGTCCGCCAACCCGATGACGAACGTGTCGTTGCCTGCCCGAGCGCGCAATGTGTTGGCGCCCGAGCCGCCGCCGATGATGTCGTTGCCGCCGCCGCCATCGATGATGTCGTCGCCATCGCCGCCGCCGATGATGTCGTCACCGCCGCCAGCAGTGATGGTGTCGGCGCCGCCTTCGCCCGCGATCTCGTCCCCGAAATCGGTGGTAAAGAAGTCCGCCGGCGCCACGGGCGCGAACACTTCGTCGGCGTCCGTCCCGATCAGCACTGCGCCGGCGAGAATTGCGGCGACATCGAATTGCTGGATCAGGAAGCCGTTGGCGTCGAGGAACTGGATCGTCTCTATATTGAGGACCGCATCTTCCTCGAGCGTCGCGGTGTTAATCACCTCGAGATCGCCCTCGACGTTGAGACCAAACGTGTATTCGCCTGGCGTGCCGTAGAACACCGCGGTGTCGTTGCCGAAACCGCCATCGAGGATCTCATTGCCCTCGCCGGGAGCGCCGCCGGAGAGCACGTCGTCGCCGGAGAGCCCGCGGATGTCATCGTCGCCCTGGCCGGCATTGATCGGGGCCGCCGCGACCAGACCGTCAAGGCTTGCCGCCGTTCCGTCATTGCCGGTGATGGGCAGGGCCACGCCGAAGCCGGCGTTCTGTGGGATGTTCGGGATGCTGTGGCTGCCGACCAAAAGGTCGTCCAGCAGCAGCGGGTCGGCGTCGGCAACCAGGTATGTAGCCGGATCGAGTGGCGGCGAGACCTGCGACACCACCAATTCCTGCACGCCATTGCCGTCGGTGTAAGTGATGACGGCGCGAACGCGCTGCCCGTCGATGGCCGCTAGTTGGCTAGCTGGCGGGGTGTACAGCGCACCGCTCGCGAACGCATCGACATAGGTGTTTGAGCCCGGGACGGTCTCGATTTGCCAAGCGATTTGCACCGAGCCTGCTACGATGCCGTCGAGATCGACGATCGCGCTGGTGTTGACCCGCACCGGAAGCCCGGCCTGGAAGATCGGCGAGAGATCGCCAACGCCAGGGCCGTTGAGCGCCAGCAGCCCTTCCAACGTAGCCGCGCCAGTGGGCGCGTTATTAAGCCCAGCCACAAGCTCCACCGTGGCGTCGGCGAACATCAGCCGTTCGATATTAGTGATTGTGTCGCGGCCGTCGGCGAAGATGCCGCCGCCGCGCGGGTCGCCCAGCGTGTGCTCGACGATGAGCACGCCGTCGCCGCGGCCCGCGAGTGCCGCCGCCGGAATGACAGTGACGCCATCGGCCTCGAAGAAGGTGTATTCGCTGATGCTGCCCTGATAGATCGCGGTGTCGAAATCGCCCGCGTGGCCAGCCACTGCACTGCCGAGCGGATCGGCGCTGGAATCCAGAATTTCACGCACGATGGAGAGCTGGCTCGGATTGAGCTTGCCCTCGACCATGAGCACGGAAAGCTGCTTGCCGTGCAGGGGCGAGTTGGTGTCGAACATGGTCACGTTCTTGGCCATGCCGTCGGCCGTGCCGATGGCGACGCCGTTGGCGTCGTTGATGCGGATGCGCACGTTCAGCCACTTGTCGCCGTCAATGATGTCGTCGCCGCCGCCGCCGGTGATCATGTCGCTGCCGTCGCCGCCGAGCACGATGTTGCCGTGGGCGTAGACCACCGCGTCGTTGGCCATCGCGCCGATGCCTGTTGCGTAGCTGCCGAGCACGTCGACGAGCCCGTCGATGCGCAGCGCGCCCTCCTTGGTGAGCTCATCGCCCGCCATGATGTTTTCCGGCACCAGCGGTTCCGGCTCAAGCGGATCGATCACGCCGAGCACGCGGTCGTCGCCGCGCAGCGTGTCGCTATGCTTCCAACCGGAGAGCGCCTCGACGCGGTCGAAGCGGTTGCGCAGGATGTCGGCTTCCACGGTGGTGAAGATCTTGATGCGCATGTCGGCGTCGGCGCCGAACGGCACGTCCTTGTAGCCCACCCAGTCGAAGCCGAGCATGCCTTCGTTGCGCATGACGCTTTCGCCCTCGATCATGATGTCGTCGCCAGATTCGGCGTCGAAATCATTCTCGTCGGAGCCCGCGATCAGCACGTCGTGGCCGATGATTGTCGAATTGAAGAAGAGCTGGGAGTTGTCACCCGCGAGTGTGTCGAAACCCTCCGCGCCTTCCAGCCAGTCATCGCCTTCGTTGCCGAGAAGGAGGTTCTGGGCGCTGCCGCCCAGGATGAAGTCATTGTCGGTGCCGCCGAACGCTTCCTTCCCGTCGGGGCCGGTGATGATGAAATCGCTGCCGGTATTGCCGAAGATCAGCGCCAAACCGCTGCCGGCCTGGACAACGTCGTTGCCCTCGTCGCCATGCAGGAAGTCGGTCTCGCCGATGTCGGTGCCGGAATTGGTGATGATGTCATCGCCCTCCCCGCCATGGACGCGGTCGACGCCGTACCCGGCTTCGAGCAGGTCATTGCCAAGATCGCCCCAGACGCTGTCATCGCCGCCGCCCGAGATCAGGTGATCGTTGCCCGCTGTGCCGCCAAGCACCACGTGGTCTTCGAAGGTGTATTCGAGATAGGTGTCGTAGGAGCGACCGCCCGCAGTGTGGGCGCCGTCGCGCACCACCAGATCGGTGAGCGCGAAGGGGTCATCGCTGAGCGGATCCTTGCCAGGATCGGCGCCATTATAATCCTTCTGGAACGCCTGGTTCACTTCCAGAATATAGTTCGGCACCGAGAACAGATCGCCCGGCAGGTGGCCCTGCAGTTGAACGCCAAATTCGTCGTAGACGTGGCCGAGATCGGTGTTGCGCATGACGATGTCGGTGAACGAATTGTTCTCCAACTCGTTGAGGAAATTCAGACCCTGCGTGCGCGAGAGGTAATAGAAGCGGTCGCCATTCTGCAGGTTCTCGAGTTGCAACTCGAAGATCGCCGAGAAGGTGGAGCCGAGCATGCCGCCGAACGGCATCTTCTTTTCCGCAAGGCCGCCCATCCATAGGTCGATGTCGTCGACGCCGCCGTTGCGGCCGACCGACCCAGCGACATCATCGCCAATGCCGGCATAAACGCCGCGCCCGTTGAGGAAGTCGGCGCGGTCGGCCGCGCCACCGCCGTCCGTGCCCCAAGACACCGTCCGATACGTGCCGGTGGCGGCGTCTTCGAGATAGGTGACGTCGCGATTGAACAGCAGCGATTCCGCCGCCGCCCGCATATAGGCGAACGTGGTTGGCCCAGTGGCGAGCGGATCGACGCGAATAAAGCTGTGATTGCCGTACGCGGCCACGAAGTTGACGATCGAGGCTGCATTGCCAAGGTTTTGCGCAAATTCCAGCCAGCTCGCATAGGGCTTCAACTGGGTGTCGCCATTGGCGATGCCGGCGAACAATTGAGCGCGGCTTTCGTTGAGCGTCGGCACGCCAGTCTCGCGACCGCGGGCAATATTGATCGCGGCGAGGTCAAGCGGCAGGCCCACCAAATTGTTGCGCAGCACAGCGGTGACGAATTCGTCGATCTCGCTGCCGACCTGGCCGGTCATGCCGCGAATGATGGCGCCGGCGGCGGCGGCGGCGTCGATGCCGGAATTCTCGAACGCAACGGGGTTCAAGAACGCGTCGAACAGGCGCATCTGGTCATAGACCGCTTGCACGCCAGGGGTTCCGAGATCGCCGTCAACCATATTGCCGGCCGCGTCGAGCAAAGGCAGCGGATTGCCGTCCATATCGAGCCGATCGACCGTGTCGCGCAGCATCGAGTGGCCGAAGCGGTACACAGTGTGCGCGAACTCGGCAAAGATCGCCGGATTGATGTCCATCTGCGGATTGAAGATGAAGGGATCGATGTCGGGCTGCACTTTGCGCGCGAATTCCTCGAACACCATGTGCTGATACTGCATCTCGGTGCCGAAGCGCGCGGCCTGGAACAGGCGCTCGCCGTTCCACTCAAGCGCGGCGATTTCCGCCGGTGTCGTGGGGATCGTCACAACCGGCTCAAGCAACCAAGCGTTCAGGAACGCGACATCGCCGCTGGCGATCGCCTGTTCCTTGACTTGCTCGACCAGCCGGTTGTGTTCGGAGTGGAACACATGGTGGACCGTTGAAAGCCCGATATTTTCATTGCCGCGGCCATCGCCGGTGATGAAATGGCGGTCGAGCAATTCGTCGTCGTAGGCCACCTTCCGGCCGCGATAATCGGTGGCGATGGAATTGCCGGTGTCACCATCGAGATCGGCCGCGACCGTCTGATCGTTGTTCGTGAACGGGTCGTTGTCCGGGTCGAACTTGGAGCCCGGCGCTGCGTTGTGGGCGATGTCGTCGAGGAAGGCGATGCCGGTGGCGACATAGGCCGCCGACACAAAAGTCGTGCCGACAGGTGGTGTGAAGCCAAGCAGATCGGCTTCCAGAATGTTGCCCAGATCGAGGCCGCTCGCACTGCCCGTGGCGATTGCTTGCAAAACGGTCTGCGTGGTTCCGTCGGTCACGGTTACGTTGACGACGACCTTTGCATAGCCCTCGTCGTCGCGCTCGTAGCGGCCATAGGCGTCTGTCAGGAGCAGCGGCACGCTGAGGACGTGCTCGTTGCGCAGGATCAGGCCGAGATTGGTCAGCGCGCTGGCTTTGACATCGGCCCACGTGGCGAGGCCCCCGTGCGAACCTCCCAACAGGTGCCCGGTGGCCACGCCGCGTGTCGGCGTGCCGCCATCGTTGTCGTGATCGTACTGAACGTATTCGCGCAGAAACACCTGGTGCGAGGGGTGGGAAGTGTAGGTCTGGTTCTGGTCGATGAACGGCGTGGTGAGGTTGGCGGCGTCCGCCAGGGTGCGGGTCACCACCATGAAGTTCGAGTTGCCGCCGTCCACGTAGAGCGGATCGTCCGGCTGCAGCGGGATATAGACCTTGGTGGCCGCGCCTTTTGAGACCAGATCGAGGCCGTGGTCGAAGAACTGGCCGAACAGCGTCATCCAGCCGTTGAACGGCGCGGAGAGGCCCACGTCAGGCGCGGTGTTGGGGATGATTACGGTGCCATCGGGCTCCAGTTCGATGCCGTGGAGGGTCAGCGCCGCATCCAGCGCCGCGCGCGCCGCGATAACGTTAGGGTCGGATTCGACTGGGCCAATGGCTTGGGCGACGGCAACCTTCACCGCATCGCGCGCGCCGACGATGTTGTTGATGCCAGCGGTGAGCGCGGCGCCGGCGAGGCCGGTCATCTCCAGCGCGGTGGCAATAGCGGCTGGGTTATCGAGGGTCTGATCGACGATGAGGTTGGATATCGTCCGCGGCGCGGTGTCGACGACGTTCTGCGGAAGGCCAGCGACATGGGCATAGTCGGCGCCGACGCCGGTCCCGCCGGGGGCGAAGGGCCCGTTGATGTCGAAGGTCAGGTCCGCGGTCCCGCTACGATAGCTCTCGCCCAGCAGGCGCGGGAAAGGCTGCCCCGCCGACCCCCACAATTCGCGGCCCTCGTTGAGGTTATTGTAGCTTCCGTTGACCGCCCGCAGGCCCCAAGGCAGCAGCGGACTCCCGATCAAATCCGTCAGCGACGCACCCGCTGCGTGCTGCTCCGCGATCAAGATCTGCTGAAGAATAAACTCGAGATCGTTGCGAACGAACTTCACCATCGAAAGCCCCCACCGGCAAAATTTCACGGCATTCCGGCGCGGATTTTCCCGCGCATTCAGCCGCCCTCACGCGAAGGATTGCTTGGGGGTTAGGAGCGTTGCAATTGCGCTCGCGCGTGCACTGGCGCGCATGGGCCACTTTCCGGGCGCGGCTCCCTCATTCCTTTAACGCTTGCTGCGCGCAGCGGCTAAGTCTCAGTGCATTGCACCGTTGCACGCTTCAAACGGCGTACTCGCAGGCGCACCCCTCCTGCCGCGCGCATCGGTGCACGCGAGCTCTCCTGAGAGGTGAACAAAAAAGAGAGTGGTGCGGCAGGTTGACGCAGCTACACAAGGTCCGTTGCGCTAGTCGCCGGTGAGGCGAATCTTTCGCTCGCATGGGGAAACGCTGGCGCCTCGTATCGGAAACGCCGCTAATCGCGCGCTTGCGAGGCCGAAATCCGGCCTCCGATTTCAGGTAGACTGGGAGAAACTCTGATCGTGGTGGTCGCCAGCGACATCCAAGAGCAGCCGGCGCAGCCGCGAGTTTTCAAGCCGCAGGTCGCGTACCACGGCGGCTTGGTCTGGCCTCAGGCTCCCATATTGCGCGCGCCAGCGATAATAGGTCGCTTGCGAGACCCCCACGCTTGCCATCGCCTCGGCGGCAGAAACTCCGCGCCGCGTCATCGCGCGCACGGCATTTAGCTTTTCCACCACTGCTTCAGGATTGTGCCACTTCCGTCCGCTCACAGAACACCTCGCGCACGACGAATGGCGCACAATGTGGTAAGTGGGTGATTACACGACCATGACATCAGAATAACATCCGATGTAATTTTGGCGGATCGCCTCGGCGGCGGGCATAGCGCATCGTATGCAACAAGCGATGAGGTCGCCATGAAGCCCATTCCTGTTTGGCGAAACGTGACGCCGGCGATGTTCGAGGGCGAGATACGCCCCAGAGCTCAGCCCGCGGTGCTCAAGGATATCGCCGGCGATTGGCCCATTGTTCGCGCGGCCCGTCTTGGCGCCAACGCCTGCGCGGAATACTTGCGCGGACTCTCGGTTGGAAAACCCCTGCATTATGTGCGCGCCGGTCCCGAGGTCGAAGGACGCCTGCACTACCGGGATGACGTTCGCGCGCCAAATTTCGAGCGACACGAATCCTCGCTGTCGGATTTCCTCACCGCGTTAATCGCCGAATCAGAGAAGGAGCGGCCGGACGCCCTGGCGGTTCAGGGGCTGACGGCGCCGGACTACGCACCGAATTTCGCGCACGACAATTCGCTCGATCTGCTGTCGCCAAGGATCACGCCGCGCTTATGGATCGGCTCAGCGATCAAGGTGGCGACGCACAGCGACCCGACCGAGAATGTCGCCTGCGTGGCGGCTGGGCGGCGGACTTTCACGCTGTTTCCGCCCGAGCAGGTCGGCAATCTTTACATGGGCCCGTTCCACATCACGCCCGCGGGCACGCAAGTGAGCATGGTCCATCTCACTGCTCCCGATCACGAGCGCTATCCCCGCTTCGCCGCGGCGCTAGAATTCGCCGAATTTGCCGAGCTAGAGCCGGGTGACGGCATCTACGTCCCCTACCAATGGTATCATCATGTTGAATCGCACGATCGCTTCAACATCCTGGTCAATTACTGGTGGGATCCTTCGCGCGGCGACGTCGGCTCGGCCTGGGACGTGCTTATGCATGGGATGATGACGCTGCGAAATCTGCCGCCAGACCAGCGTCGCGCCTGGCGGGCCATGTTCGACCAATACGTGTTTCTCTCCAACGGCGACCCAGGCGCCCACCTGCCGCCCCATGTCAGAGGAATTCTCGCCGCGAGCACCCCTCAAGACATTGAGCAAATGCGCCGCTCGCTCATCGCCAAGCTGCAGGGCCGGTAGGGCGAGTTTCATTCTCCAATGAAGCGCCGGGCCTAAACGATGACCTTGCCTTACGTCGCTGAGGTCCCCTACTCAGGATCCCACCAGGCTCTGCCGTCGCGATCCATCAGCAAGGCCGATTGCGTCGGTCCGTTGGCGCCCGCGGCATAGAGGTGCGGCTCGGCGCCGAGTTCCACCCAAGCCGCGAGCAAAGTGTCAGCCCACGCCCAGGCCGCGTCCACTTCGTCGCGGCGCATGAACAGCGCGAGATTGCCGCGCACTACATCCATCAGCAGGCGCTCGTAGGCGTCGGGATAGCGCCGCGTGAAGGCATCCGCGAAAGAGAGATTGAGCGGCACGGGTTTGACCCGCAGGCCTCCCGGCCCCGGCTCCTTCACATTGAGCCACAAATGCACGCCTTCGTCGGGCTGCAGGCGCATGATCAGTCTGTTGGGCGCTGTGCTGCCGGCGCCGAAAATCGGCACTGGCGGGTCCTTGAACTGCACCACGATCTCCGAACGCCGCGCGCCCATCCGCTTGCCAGTACGCAGGTAAAACGGCACGCCCGCCCAGCGCCAGTTGTCGACCTCGGCCTTGATCGCCACGAAGGTTTCGGTGCGCGTGGGCCGCCCCACTTCCTCGGCGTACGCGCGCGCGGGCGCGCCGGCTATGAGCCCCGCCTTGTACTGGCCGCGCACGGTCTTGGCGGCGGCGTCCTTGGCCTCGATGCGGCGCAGCGCGGAAAGCACTTTGAGCTTCTCGGTGCGAATGGCGTCGGCATCCATGGAATTCGGGGATTCCAACGCCACTAGGCAGAGCAATTGCAGCAGATGGTTCTGCACCATGTCACGCAGCGCGCCGGATTTGTCGTAATATTCGGCGCGGCCCTCGAGGCCCAGTTCCTCAGCAACCGTAATCTGCACGTGATCGATGGTCGCGCGCGACCAGACCGGCTCGATCAGCATGTTGGCGAAGCGCAGCACCAATAGGTTCTGCACCGTCTCCTTGCCGAGATAATGATCGATGCGGAAGGTGCGGTGTTCGTCGAACACAAGGCCGACGCCGTCATTGATGGCGCGCGAGGACTCAAGATCGCGCCCGATCGGCTTCTCCAACACGATGCGTGACGTTGACGGCGCAAGCCCAGCTTCCGCCAAGCGCTGGGCGATGGTGACAAACAGCTGAGGCGCGGTAGAGAGGTAAAAGATACGCACATTGCCGGCGCCGTTGCTTAGCGCCTCTCGCAGCGGCGCCCAGGCCTTCACCGGCGCGGATGCGTCGCACTGCACATATTCGAGGTGGCGCAGAAAGTCGTCGCACTTGGCCTCATCCACGCAGGCGCCGGGCGCGAACTTGCCGCGGCTCTCGCGCACGAGCGCGCGGAAGCCGTCCGTGTCCATCGCCGTGCGCGCCACGCCGATAATGCGCGACTGCGCCGGGATCTGCCCGTCGAGGAAGCGGTGTAGCAGCGCTGGAAACAGCTTTCGCAGCGAGAGATCGCCCGTCGCGCCGAAGACGACAAGATCGAAAGACGGAACCGGGATGAACTCAGCCATGTTTGCTCGCAAGCGCGCGTTCGAGAAAATGATAGGCGCCGATTAGGCCAAGATCCGTGGCGAGCGCCACGCCAATGGGCACATGCGCCAAGAAGCCGCGCCGTGGGCCGTGTTGCTCGAACCGCGCTCGAAACGGCGCGGCTCTCAGCTCCGGCAACAAGCTCTTGGCGATGTCGCCCACCAGCAGCACCGCCTCGGCGCCTTGCACGAGCGCTACGTCCGCGCACACGCTCGCCAACGCCAGCGCGAAACGGTGGACGGTTTCAAGACAGGGGCCGTCTTCCACTTCGAAGGCGCGCCGCACAATTTCGCGGCCGTCGAGGTCCGCCTCGACCTTCTGGTTGCGCATCGTGCGCAAGGTATTGTGCAAGCGGACGAGGCCCGGCCCCGACACCAAATGCTCATCGACCACCCGCCCGGTTTCGGCATGCCACTGCTCGATGATCTGCAGGTCGAGCGCATCGAACGGCGCGAAACCGGCGTGGCCAGCCTCAGTCGCCACGATTGTGGCGCCTCCGTCGCCGCCGCGCGACACGCTTGCCACCCCTAAGCCAGTGCCGACCCCCACCACGGCAAGGCGAGCGCAGGCGCTCACCTCGCCGCCGATCGAGGCGATGTCATCCCTGCCCAAGCGAGTGGCGGCCTCGGCTTGAGCTACAAGATCGTTGACCGCCACTAGCCGGGTAAAGCCGAACGCGTGCTCAAGCGCCGAGATGCTGAAACCCCAATAGGAGTTCGTGAGTTCAATGGTGTCGCCTTCCACCGGTCCGGCAACCGCGACGGCGGCGTAAGCGGGGCGCAGGTCCGGGCCAAGAAATTCGCCGATTGCGTCAGCCACGCTGGGGCGCTCTCCAGTGAGGTACGCCGCGCGCCTGAGGATGGAGATGACGCCGCCTTCACGCTTGCACAGGGCAAGGCGGCAATTGGTGCCGCCAATATCGGCGACGAGCACTTCACCAGAGATCACGCGCGCGCAGTCCAACCAGCCAATCTCCCATGGGCGCCGCGCGCCCTAGGCCTCCGAACGCGGCCCCAATGGGGCTCACCCCTCGGGCGAGCCTAGGGGGCCCCATATCGGTTGCATACCCGCGCGGGGCGAAAAATGACGACCTTGCCTTGCCGTATATTCCTAGTGTAGGCCGGTGTCGCCGTCATTGAAAGCGCTTCCATTCAGAGAAATGCGCACGACTAGGAGAGGAAAGCGAGACCGTGGCAACACCGCCGCGCCTGGCGCCGCCGCCGCCAAAGCCGATAGGACCCTGCTTGTGCTCGCTGGGGCGGTGCTTCCTGTGAGCAGCGCGCGGGCGAACTCGCGGGCCATCGCACCTAAGCGCGCACCAGAATTGGGTCCATGGGGAGTGAACAATGACTAATTATGCAGCGACGCAAAAGGCCGGGGGTTCAACGCTTGGCCTTGCCGTCATCTATGTGACGACGCTCTTTTTCATCTGGGCGGTCATCACGAACTTGCTGGACCCGGCGCTGGCGGCGATGAAAACGATTTTCACGCTCAGCACCATTGAAGCCAATCTCACGACATCCGCATTTTTCATTGCCTACGGCGTGATGTCGCTACCGTCGGCCGGGTTTCTATCGAGAGCGGGCTATGCGAACTCAGTCCTCGTTGGCCTTGCAGGAATAGTGGCGGGCTGTGCGATCGCCTATGCTTCGACAGTGATCGAGAATTATCCGGTGTTTCTGGTGGCGTTGTTCACCATGGCGTCGGGAATTACGCTGCTGCAAGTCGCCGCCAACCCGCTGATCGCGGCAATGGGCTCGCCCAAGAATTCCGCCTTCAGACTCAATCTTTCGCAAGCCTTCAACTCCCTGGGCGCGGCCTGCGGCATCTTTTTTGGTTCGAGTTTCCTGCTCCAAGGAGAAGTCTTCAAGCCAGATGTCGTCGTCACAGACGCTCTGAGGGGACAAGCGCTCATCGATATTGGCGCGGTTTACGTGAAGCTTGGCTTGGCCCTCGCCGTTTTCATCTGCCTGATGTTCATGGTGCGCAACGTGATTGCGAAAAATGCGCCGCAAACAACCGGCGGCGTTTCGCCGTGGACGGCGTTTTCGTCAAAATGGGCCAATCTCGGCGCGCTGGCGATATTCTTCTATGTCGGCGCCGAGGTGGCGATTGGCTCGAACTTGATCAACTATCTTGAACAGAAGCAGATTTTGAACATCGGGAAGCAGGAGGCCGGCCACCTAGTTACCTGGTACATGATTTTCGCGATGCTCGGCCGCTTTGGAGGCTCCGCACTTCTGAGATTCATCAAAGGGTACAACATCCTGATGGTTGCGGCTTTGGGCGCCATGGCCCTTTGCGCCTATGTGGCGCTCAATTACACTGCGGTTCAAGGCGCGGCGACGGGTTCATTCGTCATGCCGATCGTCAATGTCGATGTTCCGGTCAGCCCGGGAACGCTCTTGGGATTTGCGGCGATTTGCGTCGGCATTTTCAACTCGATCATGTTCCCGACGATCTTCACAACGACGCTCGAACGATCGTCAGCCGCCGCATCCGCGACCTCCGGTCTGCTTTGCGTTGCCATCGTCGGAGGAGCGGTCATACCACCGATTTTTGCAGCGGTTCGCGATGCGACCGGATCCTATTCGTTGGCCTTCATCGTGCCGCTGATTTGCTATGCATACATCCTTTGGTTCGCCAGCGCCGCCAGATCAGCGCCTGTCCATGCGATCGAGGAAAACGTGGCGGGCGCTCACTAGCGCACTTGCGCTCAAACCGAATCGCGGTGCGCCCCCTCCCCTCGCGGGGAGGGGGCGCCAATGCAGTTTGATCGCAACATGCCCTAATCGATGGCGAGTTCGAACGGCGCGGCGGGCAGTTCGTCCGGGTTGAACAGGTTACAGATCGGGGCGTCGCCCCAGCAATAGCGCACGAATACGTCTTCCGCGGCAGCGTTCTCGAGCACCACCTGCGCCCCCTGCGCGCGCGCATCGACAAAACGGCACGACCGCTGCCTTGTACATAGTTCAAAGCTGATCGGTCTCGCGCTGCTGTGGGTGAGAAGCGGCCCATGCGTGAAAGACACGCGAACCTCGCTCCGGTCTCGACTCGCCCGTTCGGGAAGCGGGCCGCTGTCCTCTATATCCTCGTTGTACAAGCGCCGCCGCGCCAGCCGNNAGCCGCGCGAGCCGTTCCGCCAGCACGAGTTTCTGGGTGGGATGAATGTCGTGGCGATCGCCGAGATCGATTGAAACCGCGAGCGCGGCATGTTCGTCCGCGGCGACCACACGCCGCTGCACGTCGCGAATGCGCCCCCAACCGTCGCGCGTCGGTTCGGCAACAGCCGGCGCGCCGAAGCTGGAAAGCTGGACCACGTAGAATTCGAGGTTCGGATTTTGCAGCAGGGCGCGCCAATCTCCGAACATCGCTGGCAACAGGCGCCCATAGGCTTGCGGCGCGTTTGCGTTTGCCTCTCCCTGATACCAAAGCGCCGCGCGCACGCCGTAGCCGCGCAACGGCGCAATCATGCCATTGAACAGAGCCGAATGAGCGCTCGATCCGCCCCAAGGCCGCCGCGGAGGCGCGCCGGTTTCGGTCAGAGACGCCGCAATCCGATAGCGCCACGGCGTTGCAAGGGAAATCTCGGTTCCATCGGCAAGGCGCAATAGCTTCCGATCGGCGGCGCCCCAAAATCCGCCGCCGCCGCCAGTGTCCAGCACCGAGGCTGCAAACACATTGCGTCCCTCGCGCAATAAACCCGGCGCAATCGCGTAGACGCGCGGAACGTCCCAACCCGCGACGCCGCCAATTTCCTGCCCATTCAGAAACGAGACATCGATGTCGTCGGCCGGGCCAAGCTCGAATTGGCCGCCCAAGGCGGCCTGAGCCGCCGACAGCGTGAACGCGGCGCGAAACCAGACGATGCCGTCGAAATGGCCAAGTTGCGGCGCCCGGGAAGCCTCCCAAAATCCTTGCGGCGCGATTATCGCCCAGTCCCGGTCATCCAGTTCCGGCGCGCTCCATTGTCCGGCGATTCCGCGGTCGCGCTCACGCCACCATTGCCGCATCCGGCTTGCGAAACGTGCTTCCGCCGCGCCGGGGTCGTGCGCGTGAGCAGCCGCAAGCTCGAGTTCATCGCCGCGTCCCACGCCCCGCAGCGCCGCTTCGCTCATCCACGCCTCTATCGGGGTCCCGCCCCATGAGGCGTGAATCAGACCTACCGGAATGTGCTGACTTCGTTGCAGCGCGCGGCCAAACAGATAGCACGCGGCTGAAAAATCGCCCGCTGCGGCGGGCTCGTCCACCACCCAGCGATCCGGCGCCTCGAACGCCGCGCGCGGTGCAAGGGCAGTGCTTCTGGAAACGTTGAGTAGACGGATTTGCGGATTGGGCGCTTCGCGCAGCAGCGATTCATTGTTGGTGGCGAGTCGCGTCGGAAACTCCATGTTCGACTGGCCCGAACAAAGAAAGACATCGCCCGCCAGCACATCGGCGATCGTCTGGGTACGCCCGCCTGCACTCACCGCAAGCACATGCGGCCCGCCAGCGCCGAGTGGCGGCAAGCTTAGCCGCCACGAGCCAGCGCGGTCCGCGC
>DPWD01000397.1 GCA_003526465.1 Hyphomonadaceae bacterium | reverse complement strand
CGCGCCGAGGCCGTGCTCGGGCCCGCGAGAGACGGCGGCCTTTGGCTGATTGGACTAAGCCGGCGCGCCCGGAAGCACCCGCCGTTCGCGAATGTGCGATGGTCGACCCCGAACACGCTGGCCGATGTGCTCGCCAATCTCGCCGGCCGGCGAACCGCGATGTTGCGCGAACTCGAAGACGTCGACGATGCAGCAAGCTTGGCGCGCGTGAGCGCTCGTCTGCGCTTCTAGCGCGGCCCCGCGCTCATCCTGCGGCCGGCGACGGCGTCAAGTTTAGCGCGCGCGGATGGACTCCAATGCTCCGGCGCACTGATGATGGCGTGATCGAGGCAAGCGTCGATCGGGGATGGGGCCCTCTCGCGCGGCAGGTTCGCGACGAAGCTCTCGATCAACGTCTTGGCCTTGACGACATTGGCGGCCATGATCCGCAACACCTCTGGCACATCGACGCTGGCCTCGGCGCTGCGCCAACAATCATAATCGGTCACCATGCAGAGATTGGCGTAGGGCAGCTCCGCCTCGCGCGCGAGACGCGCCTCGGGCATCGAAGTCATCCCAATCACGTCGGCGCCCCATTGCCGGTACAAACGGCTTTCAGCGCGCGTTGAAAATTGCGGTCCCTCAATCGCAAGATAGGTCGCTTGATCGGCGATATCGGCGCCAGCGCTGCGGCCCGCCTCGATGATCAAGCGGCTGAGCCTTGGACAAACCGGGTCAGCAAGTGAAACGTGTGCGACGACGCCCTCACCGAAAAAGCTCGCCGGTCGTTGGCGCGTGCGGTCAATGTATTGGCGCGCGACGGTCAGCCGGCCTGGCGCCAGGTCCTCTCGCAGCGAACCCACCGCCGAGACAGCCAGCACATCGGTGCAGCCTAGCCGCTTCAGCGCATCAATGTTTGCGCGCGCATTCACTTCTTGGGGTGCGAGACGATGGCCACGGCCGTGCCGGGGTAGAAACACCAGCTCGACGCCAGCCAGCGCTCCCACCAGCACCGCATCAGACGCCATGCCCCACGGGGAACTGATCTCACGCCATGACGGATCTTGTAACCGCTCGAGATCATAGAGCCCCGAGCCGCCGATGATGCCGATCTTCCAGTGCTTCACACCCATGGCTCCTGCGAGGTTTGTTCGGCGGGGCTATAATGCGCATCGAGTCCGGGCGCAGGTGACGCGACCACAGACCCCTGCTCCGTCAAATGGATAAGATGAGCCCATACCGAATGCATCGCCGCCGGATGGAGCGCGCGATCGATATCGGCATAGAGCACTTGCACAATGTCCTTCGTCTGCGAGACGCCAGCGCGCACGAGGTCCAGGATATCGCGCTCGCGCCCGAGGCGGTGGGCGATATAGGCCTCGATGAATTGGTCGGGGTCTACAATGTCGGCGCCGTGGGTTGGAATGAGGCGATCGAAATTGGCGTCGCGCGTGCGCGCGAGACTGGTCAAATAATCGCCCATGTGTCCGTGGGGCGGACTGACGATGCTTGTCGACCAGGCCATGATGTGATCGCCGCAAAGGAGTGTGTTTTCCTCCTCGACGGCGAAGCAATAGTGTGTGGCCGTGTGTCCTGGCGTATGCACCGCGCTGAGCGTCCAGTTCTCCCCGTGAGCGCTCCAATTGTCGCGAAGCTCCACATCCGGGGAAAACCGATCGTCGTCACCTGCTTCTTCGCGAACGGCGCCGCCATGTTCGTCTGTGACGACGCCAACGCTGCCGCACAAGAGCGCGCCGTAAGCGTCCGCCAGGCGCCGGCCCCATGAGGAATGGTCGATATGCTGATGCGTGACCAGCACGTGCGACACGCGCTCTCCGGCCAACGCCGCCTGCAAGGCCTCGAAATGATCGTCACGATCGGGACCAGGATCCACAACCGCGACGATCCCGTGTCCAATGATGAGCGTACCCGTGCCGGGCCCGGTGAACCGCCCACCGTTTCGCGCGACCACACGCCGGATCAAAGGCGATACGACCTGTGGTTTTTCGTACTCGAACACGAAATTCTTGCGAAACGGGATCACGCTGCGCCTCGCTCATTCATGGCGCACACCAGTTCTTGCAGCGCCTTCCCCAATTGCCGGCTCGCTCTCATCTTGTCGAAGAAGCGCAACTTCAAGGGCGGCATGTCGGTCTTGTTGACGTCGACAATGTAGAGCCGCCCGCTCTGGCGCTCGCGAAGAATATCGAGCCCACCCCAATCGAGCTGCATCTCGCGCACAAAGGTGCGGATGCGCTTCAGTTCGTCGGCTGAAAACACGCTTTGCACATCAGCGAGCGCCACATCCGTGTTGGTATTGGCAAAACGCTCATTGCGGCTTCGCCGCTTGATGAAGACGAGGACCGGTTCGCCGCCGACACAAGGCGTGCGCAGATCCTCGACCAGATCGCCCTCGCCGGTTTCGATCAGCTTTTGATATACGCGTCCGGACTTGCGCGGCGTCGGACAATGGACAATTGCACCATCGTGGGCGCCGTTGAGCTCGCCCTTTTCCACGGCGGCGCCCTCGGCGCGCTCTGGATCGATCAGAAGCTCGTAACCGAAAACCGCCGCGAATACCTCGCCCACGCGCGTCTTGGAAACATCGCGGCACCGACCGTTGATGCATTGAAGGAGCGCCGCATCGCTCGCCGATACCCAAGTGGCGTCCTCGAAGTAAACGCAGACATCAGCCTTTTCCGGCGACAATGCCGCGCGCGCGCCGATCCAGGCGCTTGCGTTCCAAATGAGATACCAGGGCGGCGGGGGCTTCGGCATGAACCAAAGGCGGGGTCCTGGCCTAACGATTTGACGAATGGCCGCGTTGAGCCGGATCGGAACATAATAGGTGAGCCAAGCAAACACGTCGCGCATCAGCGCACCGTTAAGTCGGATGCGCGCCCCGGTGTCATGATAGTGGACGACGCCATCCCTTATCGAAAACGTAGAAAGCCAAGATGGTTGCGTCATGCGCCGCTCGCAACGAAAGTGCGCAGCGTGGCGCTGGCGCCGCTCTGCAACGGCGTGAATTTTGCGTCGAGAAAACTAAGAAAACAGCGCCAATCCTCGGCATTGATCCCGTGCCAACCTGCGCGTTCGAAGACCGCGATGTCGCCCGCGATCCCAGGGCGCTCAGCAAGACCCGCCGCACCAAGCGCGCGATAAGCCGCGCTTGCCGCAAGTGCCGCCCGCACCGCGCCTTTTGGGTCGGCCCAGAAATCGCTTGTGGCGTTGCCCAGCAGAACCGGCCGCGGTGCGATCAGCGCCAGCAGGTGGTGTTGATCTATCTCTCCTGAGTGCTGCGTGCGGTCGTCCTGAAAACGCTGGCAAAACCAGTGCGGAAAAGCCCGCGCGATCTGGCGGACCGATTCACCGCGCGCGCCGTGCGTGAGCGATGCGCCAAACCGGCCCGACTGATGCGCGACGGCGCCGGCGAAGCCTTCGTCAAAGGCGGTCGCTAGAAGTGCTGCTTTGCCGTGTCGGGAATGGCCCCAAGCCACGATCGGCGTCGCCTTGAAGCGCTCGGAGACGTGCGCGCGCAACGCGCTCGTGATCCCCGCCCAATGAGCCAACACCCCTCCCCGATCAGGCGCTGCTATTCCATCCGACATCGCCTCCATGATTGGCGCCGAGTGCGCGGGATGATCAGGCACAAGCTGAGCCGGATGGAAAAGCACGACGCCGACACCTGCGCCTATCAGGTCGTGAAACGGCGGCGCATGTATATGGGCGCCGAGAATCCATTCGCGCAGACGTAGGCGCAGGCCCTTCGCGCCTGCGTTTCCGAGCAACGCCGCCGTGCAGTCGCCGATCGTCGCGTCCGCGTGCCGGAATTTCTGTGCAAGCAGCACCACGCGAGGAGGCGCGACCCGCGGCCAGACAAGCAACACGTCAAGAGCGAAGGCCTTGCCGCGACTGGGCGAAACCAGACGCCATTGCTCGACATTCATCTCTGTGCGCGGCTCAGTCAGCGGCGAGATTTCGTCGATCTGCAAATCTACCCGCGGAATCCGGCCGTAGACACGCCGTTGCAGCTCCTCACGGGCAAACTGGGCCGTGGTCTCGTTCCAGACGAGTATGGGATGGATGGCGCTGGCCGCTTTGGGCCGCGCCTTGGCGGATGTGGGCGGCATGACTTTATGAAGTCTGCTTGGCTCTGTGCGCCTGCTCGCCGCTCAAGAAGAAGACGGCGATCGAGACGAGGAGAAACACCACCGCCGTTGCGAAGAGCGCGCCGCCGTCCGTGGGCAAGCCCATAGCATCAATGTCGGCGACGCTCGTTCCCTGCTGCAGCAAGTCGCTCACCCTGCCCATGTCGGGAATGCGAATGCCGAGCCAAGGCGAAAGATGAAAGCCAATTGCGCCCAGGCTGATTGCGCCGGCCAGGAGCGCGCCGAGGCGCCGGCTTGCCGGCCAGACCAACAACGCAGCCGCGGTCAGCTCCCCCGCTCCCGTGGCGTAGCGCACATAGGGTTCGAAGAAATCGATCCCGGAGCGACCAGCGATCAGCGCAAAGATCGGATTGGGGGCGGGGCCCATGAATTTGGGCAACCCCACCATGAAGACGAAGGCCCCAGCGAGCCCCAGAGCGAGACTCCATCCGGCGATTGTGCGCGCATTCATAACCAGTCTCCGCCCTGTCCTCGAAATCGACTTCGCGGTTGCGCCCTCGCCGGTTACGCCGGCCCAGCGTTCATGGCCGCCGCGCCTGCGCTGCGCCATGCAGGCTGACGAAAAACGGCACGACATAGGTCAACGCCGCCTTCACCCAATTGAACTCCCCCTCTGCGAAGATCGCCTCGCCTTGATTGATGAGGTTGAGAAGGCTGCCCACGGCAAGCGCCACCCAAAGCGCGCGGCGCACGTCGCCCCGCCGGCCGCCAGGGGTCTTTGCCTCGGCGACACAAGCGCGGCCATCGTGCGGCGCTTCGTCATCCCGCTTTGTGGCGGCGTCGAGCGATTCGAACACGAGGACGTCAATCGAGCTTCAGGCGTCGGTCGAGAGAGCCCGCGCCCGGTCCGCTCACAACGATGAGCAACAGCACCGCCGTCCACCACGCGTGCACAGTCCACCAAGCGTCAGGATAGACGAAGATTTGGATCGTCAGCGTCATGATCAAAAGCCCGAGTGCAGCGCCGCGCGTGAAAAGCCCGAGGATGAGGAGCACTGGCAAGCTGACTTCGGCAATGGAGGCCACGACAGCGAAAACGTTGATGAGCGGCGCAGGGAGCGCGTAGCGCGCGAAGTATTCGTCCGCGAACAAGTAGAACGTGTCCTCCCGGATGGTGAGACCGTCCCATTTGGTCAGACCTGAAAGCAGAAAGACCCGCGCCACCAAGAGGCGCGCGCCTAGAAGCGCAAGCCAATCCAACTTCCCCGCCACCTTCGCCGCTTGTCCATAAAGCGCTTTCGCGGCGGCGAACGGTCCTTTGGCCGGCGTCAAAGCTGATGTGGTCACCACCATTCCTCCCGCTTTCCATCCAAATCCGGTTGTTCGGCTGCGAAGGCGCCCGCTTCGAGCGCGCCGGCGAAGACAAGGGTCGTATTGAAATCCTGCGACACGGCCAGCGCATCCTCAGCGGCTTCGCCGAGCGCGCCGCCGCAGGCCAGCGTCTGGAAAAACCGCGCCTCGGCCGCACTCAGCACTTGCGTTTCGACTTCATGAGCTGGGCGCCACAGCATGACGTATTGGCGTTCGGGTAAGACCTGGTGGGTCTTGGCCGGCGCGTCGGCGCGGTTGTGCTTCCAGGCGTCATGCACGTTCCACCCCAGTTCAAGCAGGCGCACGCTGGGATGAAGCTTCAAGACCAGTTCAGCGAGCCGCTCGGGGCGGAGCGCCGCAAGATCGGCGGCCGCAAGTGGGGCTTGGCTTGGCGCACGATGAGCGGCCAGCCAGGCAGAATCGAGCCGCGCGGCGTCGGGCAGATAAGGCGCTTCCGCAATGCCCGGCGCGTCCTCCAGAAAGTCCGCAAAGCCTTCGCCGTAACCGACCAAAGAACGTTGCCGCGGGGGCGAGGCCTCGACATAGGCGATGGCGACATGTTCGAAATAGACCTCGCCCGCGAGCCGCGCGACCGCCGGATATGCGGTTGCGAGCGCGTCTGCGGCCCCGCGAAAGGTGGTGTTGCGATAAACGAGCGCGTTTGAAACGGCGGCGCGATCCTCGAGATAAGCGCCAAGCATCCTCGGATCCGTCCCGACAACGGCATCGAGAAACGCTTGATAATAACCAGACAGCATCACGCCGCCTCCAGCTGACGCGCAAGCGCGAGGTCGGCGCGGCCACGCTCGGCCATGAGCGTGTCAAAAGCGGGAATATTGGCGTCGCGCTCGATCAGGGTCGGGCGCGACCCAATGCGGGAGATCAGCCGTTCGTAGAGCGCCCAGACCGGTTCCGCGACCGGCGCGCCGTGCGTGTCGATCAAAAGGTTCGCGCCGCGGCGCGCGTCCGCTTCATGACCGGCCAAGTGCACTTCGCCGACCAGATGACCCGGGATAGCGTCGATATAGGCGGCGGCGTCGAAACCGGTATTGTTGGCGCTGACGAAAACATTGTTGACGTCAAGCAAGAGGCCGCACCCTGTGCGTTTACAGAGTTCGACCAGGAAATCCGGTTCATCCATTTCCGATTTGAGCGGGAGATAGACGGACGGATTCTCAATCAGGATTGCACGTCGGAGCGCCATCTGAAACGCGTCAATGCGCTCGGCGAGCCAACACAAGGCTTCGTCAGTGCGCGGCAATGGAAAAAGATCGGCAAAATAGCGCCCGCCAGCGGCCGACCAGGCGACATGTTCGGAAACCACGGCCGGCTCGAAGCGCGCGATCAACGACTTCAGCGCCCCCAGATGATCGGAATCGATCGGATCGGGTCCGCCCAGGGAAGCGCCGACGCCGTGAAATGAAAGCGGGTGGCGCTCGCGCAATGCCTCAAGCCAGGCAAGGCGCGGACCGCCGTCAACCATGTAATTTTCCGGGTGCGCCTCAAGCCAAAGCCCTTCGGCGGCGCTGTCGAGGATCGCGCGATAATGATCGGGCTTGAGCCCGATGCCCGCCCGCTGGGGGAGAGGCGGTGGGGAGGCGAGAGGGATCATCGCGCGATCCTCGTTCCGTTAGCGCGCGTTGTTGCGTGCAAGCTCTTCGAGCGAGGCCGCGCCCGCCGGGGTCTGGATGTGCTGGCAGGTGCCGGCCGGCGCGTAGGTCCAGGCATTGCCCTGGAAATTCACCGTCGAGGTGCCCGCGCACGTCGTGCCCGCACCCGCGCGGCAATCGTTCTCACCCGCAAGCGCGATGCCGTAGCATTGTTCGCGGCGACCCTGGATGCGATCAGACTGAACCCATGACGCGAACGCCGCGCGCGCTTCGGCCGAGGCTTCGGCGGAAATGGACAATTGGCTATTGGGCTTCGCGACCGCCGGCGACGTCGCCAGCGACAGGCCAACGAACAACGCCGCGGCGATGGGGGTGGTGCGGATCATCTTCTTCTCCTGAATTTGAATGCGAGCAACCGGTTCAACGATGGCTCGCTTCAGGCTTCGAGAGGCGCCCCTCACCGGTTACATCCCGATACGGCCGTGCGCTGCGAACCCTGATTTTTCCGAGCGATGTAACCGCCTGACATGAGCTCCCGAAGCCATCCCCTGTCGGTCAAGACAGAAGTCGGGGGACCCCAGGAATGCAATTCGCCAACTCAATCTCACGCACCGCTCTGGTGCTGGCGCTGGGCCTTTCCACGTTTGCAGCGCAGGGCGCGTTCGAAACTGCTCATGCACAGGCGAGCGAGGCAGAGGACGAAACCATCGTCGTCACCGGCACGCGCGGACGGGCGCGCTCGCTTACCGAAAGTCCTGTGCCTGTTGATGTGCTAAGCAGCGAAGACCTACGCCGTTCAGGCGCGGTTTCTGACGAACTTGGTCAAGCGCTCGCGGTGCTGACCCCTTCGTTCAACTTCCCGCGCCAATCCAATTCCGGCTCTTCCGATCACGTACGCGGCGGGCAATTGCGCGGTTTAAGTCCTGATCAATTGCTCGTGCTGGTCAATGGCCGCCGGCGCCACACATCGGCGATCGTCAACTCTGAAACCAAGATTGGGCGCGGCGCCGCGGCGGTCGACTTCAACACCATCCCCTTGAGCGCCGTCAGACGCATCGAGGTGCTGCGTGACGGCGCGGGCGCACAATACGGCTCGGACGCCATCGCCGGCGTCGTCAACGTCATTCTCGATGATCGCGCCAGCGGCGCTGAACTCGCGGCGACCTATGGCGCCCACGTCACCGACCTTGACCCGATCGGACGCTCGATCACCGACGGCGAGACCTTCACCATCGATGCTTCCATGGGCCTGCCGCTTGGCGATGGCTTCTTGCGCTTTGGCGGCGATTTCGAAACCCGCGACGCCACCAACCGCGCGGGCTTCGATCAGATTCCGTTCTTCGTCGCACCCACGCCCGCCAATCTTGCGCTTCACGGCCAGCGCAATTACGCCGAAGGCGATCCTGAGGTTGAAGATTGGAATCTTTGGTTCAACGCCGCGAGCCGTTTTCCCTTCGGGGAGGTCTATGGCTTCGGCACCTACGGCGAGCGCGACACCATCGGGATTACCTTTTTTCGCTATCCAGACTCCTTCGACAATGTAGCGGCAATTTATCCTCAAGGATTCCGGCCGGAATCGCTCGGATTCAATGAGGACCTCTCACTCACGGCCGGTCTGCGCAGCGAACTCGGCGGCTGGGAACTCGACACAAGCGTAACGTTCGGGCGCAACGAATTTGAGTACGGCGTGCAGAACTCGCTCAACGCGTCCTTGGGCGCGGCCAGCCCCACCCGCTTCCGCTCCGGCGCCTTCACCTTCGAACAGGCCAGCGTCAACGCAGACCTTGTGCGGAGCTTCGACACGCCCCTCTTCCACGGCCCGCTGACGCTGGCGTTCGGCGCCGAGTTCCGTAACGAAGCGTTTGAGAGCGAACGCGGCGAACCTGCCTCCTATGAGGCGGGCCCCTTCGATCTGGCTATCGGAGCGCAAGGCGCGCCCGGTCTCACGCCTGACGATGGAGCCGACATCGAGCGCGATGTATGGAGTTTTTATGGAGAACTCGGCGCCGACCTGACGGAGCGGCTCTTTGTCGAAGCAGCCGCGCGCTACGAAGATTATTCCGATTTCGGCGAAGAGGCGACTGGCAAGATCGCCCTGCTCTACCGCCTGACAGACGATATCCGTCTGCGCGGCGCCATCTCCAACAGTGTTCGCGCGCCGGCGCTGCAGCAGATCGGTTTCTCCGACACCACGCTCAATTTCGGCGTCGGCCGAACGCTGGTGCGCACCCGCACCCTGCCGGTCGATAACACCATTGCCCAATCGCTCGGGGCCAAGGCGTTGAACCCAGAGACATCGGTCAATTTTAGCCTCGGCGCCACCGCACGCCTCACCGACAATCTTACCTTGACGATCGACGCCTTCCGCATCGAGGTCGATGACCGCATCACCTTGTCAGACCGCTTCTTTGGTCCAGCCTTTGAAGCCTTCGTGCAGGCCGAGCCCGGCGGCGGCGATATTCAATCGGTGCGTTTCTTCACCAACGCCATCGACACTGAAACCGAGGGCGTCGACATCGTTCTAAGCTATGCGCGCCCATTGTTCAGCGGCGAACTCGAACTCTCCGCCGCCTACACTTACGCGACCACCGACATCGCCCGCTTCGCGCCGACGCCTGCGGCGCTGACCGCACTTGATCCGAGCTTTGCCCTTATCGGTGTTGAAGAGATCAACACCATCGAAGAGGCCGCGCCGAACTCGAAACTGATCTTGTCGGCCGCCTGGTCGAACGAGACCTGGCGCGTAAGCAGCCGTTTGAGCCGCCTCGACAGCACGGTTCGCGTCTTCAATTTCGGCGGCGGCTTCGAGCCGCGGCAGGAATACGGAACGGAATACCAATTGGACGGCGAAGCCGAGTATCACCTGAATGCGCACGCATCGATCGCGTTTGGGGGCGCAAACCTCCTCGATGAGTATCCCGACCGCTCGTCGAGCGACATCAACTTCTTCGGCAACCTGCCCTACGACATCCTCTCACCGGTTGGCGTCAACGGTCGCTATCTCTATGGCCGCATACGCATTCAATATTGATTCCGCGAGCGAGCGTTAGATAGCGTTGAATAATGTGCACGCTGACAGTCCTTAGGACGAACGAAACACTCACGCTCACGATGAACCGCGACGACGCGCCAGCGCGCGCGGAAGCGCCGCCGCGCGTATGGCGGGAAGGAGCACCGGACTTCGCCGCGCCCATCGATCTGGAAGCCGGCGGCACATGGATCGGCGTCAATTCCGCCGGCGTCGCCGCCTGCCTGCTCAATCGTTACGATGAAGCGGCGAGAGGCGCCCGCAGTCGCGGCGAAATCGTACCCCGCGCTCTGGGCGGACAAGACCTCACTGACGCCGCGGCCGCGGTCGCGGCGATCGCGCACAGCCAGTATTCGCCCTTCACCTGCTTGATCGTCGCGGAGGATGGGGCGCTCCGCTTCGATTGGAACGGTGACGCGATCGCTGAACAGCTTTTGTGTGTGCAGCGCCCACTGATGATGACGTCCTCGTCCTGGCGCTTCGAGGCGGTTGCGGCGTGGCGCGGCGCGTTGTTTGAAGACACTCTGGCGGCCACCGATGCGGGGCCGGTGGCGCTATCAGACTTTCACTGCGCCCTCCGTCCCGGCGAAGAAGCCTGGGCGCCGATGATGCGCCGCGACTACGCCCACACCAAGAGCGTGACGCAAATCGTCATCGGCAAGGACGACATCGAACTTCGTTACTGGCCGCGAGAACAGGCCCTTCAGCGGGGCTTATCGCGATCCACCCATGTGATGGGCCTGCGGCGCAAAGTCATGGCTTGAAAGGAGCTCGCGCCCGGCCGGAGGCGCCGGGCGCGAGCTTGTCCTCACGCGGCGCGTTGCTTCGGCGACCACGCGAAGGGCGCGAAGGCCTCGTTGAGCGGGGTTTCGGCAAGGTGGTTTGCGTAATTGGAGATCGTCTTCCAAGCGACGCCCAAGACGACGCCAAGCACGTGCGCCTTAGTGAAACCCGCTTCAAGGAAGCGGGCGACGTCGGCATCGGCGACGAAGCCGCGCTCGCGGATCACTTTGAGCGTGAAGCTGCGCAACGCTTCGAGCTTGGCGTCGCCGATCGGGGCGCCGTCGCGGACCGCATTGATGATGTCGGGCGAGACCTTGGCCATGGTCGAGAGCGCGCTGTGGGCGCCGACGCAGAAGCTGCATTGGTTCTCGACCGAGACGATGAGCGGAATGAGCTGTTGTTCAACCGGAGAGAAACCAGCCTTGGCGAAGATGCCGGCCAAGGTTTGATAGGCTTCAAGCGCGGCGGGATTTTCCGCCAGCATACCGTAGAGGTTAGGCACGAAGCCCAAAGATTTTTGCGCGGCTTCGAGCGCGGCGCGCGCGGCTTCCGGCGCGGTTTGCGGGGTGTGGAATTGGAACTTGGCCATGAGGGAGACTCCTTTGGACGCCGCCGGCGTGTCCGGCTCGCCCAAAGCTAGGCGCGCATGCCTTCGCCGATTAGCTCGCGCGGCGCGCACCATGTCATTCCGAGCGGGAATACGTAGCGCAGCGTTCAGTCGTCCAGCATGGGCAGCAACCGGTCGTAACCGTCGGACATCAGCAACTTGCCGCGCTCTGTCAGTACTGCATCGGCAAGCGCCAGACCGTGGCCATGAACGTAGCGATTCATGAAATTGAAGAGCGCGATTACGTTGATCGCGTCATGGACAGCGCGCTCATCCCAGCCCTCGGCGAGTGCGTTCGCGATATCGGCCGGCGTGACCTTGGTTTGCTCAAGCGTCAGTTTGCGCGTGAGCTGGAGCAACGGACGCAAACGTTCGGAGGCATCCGCAAGGTCCCCTTCGACCCAGCGCTCCATCAGATCGGGATCGGCGCCGAAGGCGCGAGCGGTGCTTTCGTGGACGCCATGACAGTAGCGGCAAGCATTGAGCGCCGAGACAAAGGCGGCGATTAATTCCCGTTCGCCGGGGCTGAGCGAGGAGGGCCCGCGCATGATTTCCGTGTGCAGCTTGATCAAGAGGCGTGCGGCCGCCGGATGAAGACGCATCGCCGCAATCATGCCGGCGTCCGTATCGAGGCTTGGAAAATGGGTCATGCCTGCCCTCCTAGCGATTTGATTTAATACAAGACTTGCCCCGGGAACCGGCGCCATACGAAGCTAGTGAAACCGTAAGCCCGGCTGCCGCGAAGCCGCCAGCGGGAGGGTTGCACGTTCGCGCTCCAACTCCCTCAAGCGCTGGCAAACGCCTTCTGGCCCGCTGTTGGGTTATTCTTATCGGGAATGAAACATGGATCGGCTCGACACCTTGCGGCTCTTCGTGCGCGCCGCCGAGCTTGGCAGTTTCTCCAGGGCCGCCGCCGAGGCGGGCGTGCGTCAGTCCACGGTGTCCAAAGCGGTCGCAGCACTTGAAGCGCAATGGGGCGTGGCGCTCTTCCTGCGCTCGACGCGGCGCATCAGCTTGACCGAAACCGGACGCACAGCGCTTGAACGCACGCGCGCAGCACTGGACGCCGTTGACGGGCTTGATCTTGAACTGACGGGCCGCGATCGCGAGCCGGTCGGGCTCTTGCGCATTCATGCTTCTGTGGCGCTCGCGCGCTATGTGCTGGCGCCGATCGCCGCCGAGTTCCTGACAGCGTTTCCACACGTGAAGATCGATTTTCTGGCCGACGACCGCCCGCTCGACCTGGTCGAGGCCGCGGTCGATATGGCGTTTCTTCTGGGTACGCTGGAGGATTCGCCGCATTTCACCAAACGTGTGGGCGGCTTCGATCGCATCCTCGCGGCCTCGCCCGGCTTTCTCGACAAGCACGGCGCGCCTGCGGGCCCTGAGGATTTGAGCGACAAGCCGTGCGTGGTCTTCACCACCGCACCGACGCCGGACACTTGGCAATTGCTCAACGGCGCCAAGAAGGCTGAGATTGCGGTGGCCGGTCCGGTTCGCGCCAATTCCGGCGGCATCGTCCATGAAGCCATGCTGCGCGGGGTGGGCATTGGTTTTGTGCCCGCCTTCCTTATCCTCGAAGATCTGAAGGGCGGCCGGTTGCAGCGTGTGCTGCCTCAATGGCGCGGTGGCGGCATCGACGTTCATGCCGTATGGCCCTCCAACCGGCGCCTGCCGGGCAAAGCGCGCGCCTTCATGGATTTCGCCGCCAAGCGTATCGGCGAACTGAGCTGAGACAGCCCTGTCACGGCAAGCGCGACAGCACAGCGACCGCGGCTCTCGTCTTTCGCGAAAACAGCGTGGGTGCGAAATACTGACCAGCGGCGCGCTTCACAACTTCGCTCCGCGTCGGGTACGCAGGCAGGAAACGCGCGGCGAGAGCGCCGATCTTTAGTCCGTTAGCGATGGCGAACTGAATAATGGCGATTAGGTCGCCTGCGCCTTCGCCCACGATGGCGCCGCCGATCACCCGACCACCGGGCGCAACGACAATCTTGGCAAAGCCTTCTTGCTCGCGCTCAGCTGTGGCGCGATCGTTCTCTTCAAGGCTCCAGCGCAGTGTGCGCACGCGCGCCCCGTAATGCGCGCGCGCGTCCGCTTCGTTCAATCCGACTTCGGCGAGCTCGGGTTCTGCATACACGACACGCGGAATGGGCGTACTGTCGGCGCCGGCGCGCGACAAACGAAAGAGCGCGTTGCGCACGAAGAGACCGCCGTGAAAACCCGCCGCGTGGGTGAATTGTTCGCGCCCCGCAACATCGCCGATCGCCCACACACGCGGATTGCTCGTCCGCAGGCGAATGTCGGTACGCACGCCGCGCGCGTCATAGCCGACGCTGGCTTTGTCCAAATCGAGGCCATCCACGACGGGTCGCCGCCCAGTGGCGACAAGAAGGTGCGTTGAGGCAATGGTTTCTTGTCCGCTTGCACCCTCGATCACGACGAGGGCGCCACCGTCCTCAGTCCGCTCGACGCGCGCCACTGTGACGTTCTCGCGCAGCATGACGCCTTCAAGTTCCAGGCGTTCGCGCAAGACCGCGCGCGCGTCTGCGTCGGCGCTTGCCAGAATCTCCTTGGCCTCGACAATGATCACCTCGGCTCCGAGCCGCCGGAAAGCCTGGCCGAGTTCGACGCCGATCGCGCCACCGCCCAGAATGAGCAGCCTTTGGGGCCGATCATTCAGGCCGAAAATGGTCTCGTTGGTGAGATAGTCGACGTCGCCAAGTCCCGGGATGGGGGGAATGAAGGCCCGCGCGCCAGTGGCGATGACGAATTTGCGCGCGCGCACTTCCGCTGTTTCCGAGACCAAAGTTCGTGAACCGGTAAATCGCGCTGCCTCGCGTATGACGGTCACACCCATCGACTCGAAGCGCTCCTGGCTGTCGACGGGCGCGATCGACTGGATGACGCCGCGCACGTGCGCGGCGACTTCGCGCCAATCGATGCTTAGAGCGCTGGCGTGCACGCCGAAGCGGTGCGCATTGCGCGCTGATTGCGCCGCGCGTCCGGCAGCGATCAGCGCCTTGGAGGGCACGCAGCCATAATTTAGGCAATCGCCGCCCATCTCACCCTTCTCGAACAACACGACTTTGAGGCCGAGTTGTGCAGCGCCAGAGGCCGCGACCAGCCCCGCAGAGCCTGCGCCGATGATGGCGACGTCAGCGCTGATGCGCGCCCGGGTCGGCAAGTTGGGTCCATGCATGGCGCCGCTAGTCCTTTACATCTGTCGATGAGGGCTTCGTGCGAAAGCGTCCGATGATTACAGGCGCGAGCGACAAGAGCCCGAGCGCGATGAAGGCCGGCGCCAACTGGCGCGCGAAGCTCGCAAGATCGGGCGCGCCGCCTGCATCGAATATCGCGCCGAGGCCCGCACCGATCCAAGTATAGGCGACAACCCCCGGCAGGATGCCCACGAACGTCGTGGCCACGAACGTCGTCGTGCGCACGCCGAGAAAAGCTGGTGCGATGTTGGCAACGAAGAAGGGCACGATTGGGATGAGCCGCAGGCTCAGCAGATAGGAGATCGCATTGCGCTGAAATCCAGCTTCGAGCCGATCGAGAAAGCCGCCGGCGCGGCGGCGCAGTGCGCCGGCGAAGAGATAACGTGCGGCAAGAAAGAGCCCCGTCGCTCCCAAGGTCGCGCCCACGGCCGTCGCCAACGCGCCCGTCGCCAGGCCAAATAGAAAGCCGCCCGCAATCGTGATCCATAACACGCCGGGCAGCGCAAACAGCGTCGCCAGAGCGTAGACGCCGATGAAGAGCGCGAGCGCCGCATAACGATGGGCGGCGACAAAGCCCAGCAATGCCTCGCGGCGCTCGCGAAGCGTCTCCAAACTTAGGAGGTCGAAGAGCCCAAATCGCCAGGCAGCCGCAAGGACGGCGACGATCAGCGCCGCCAGCGCGAGACGCCAGACTAACCGCCCTCTTCTCGGCAGCCCTCCCGACGGCGATTCGGCGCCTGTTCGACTGTTCATGACGCGCGTTCCTGCTCCATCGCCGTTCGAAACATGTTCGGACCGGCGCGTTGACCGCCATTGGGGAATAAGATTCATGCCGTGCCGGAATGCACGGGCGACGATTACCAGCGCAGCAACCACCGTCCGAAGAGCGCGCCCAGCCCCGCGCAAATCAGCATCGCCGAGAGATACCAGGTCGCGACATAGGCGACGCTATCGACAGGGCAGAACCAGGAATAGGCGACGGCCGCGATGGCGCCGGAGAGCCCACCAACCGCCGCGCCAGCAAGTGTAAGCCGCGTCGGCGAAAGCGTGCGCACAATGAAGAGCAACGCCACCGCAACCGGTGTCGCCAAAATGGGAATGCGGCGCAAGCATTCAGGAAAGCCGCCCGCGAGCCACACATCGAAACGCGCATCCGCTGGCGTTTGCGCAACGATCCAAGCCGCGACGCCAAGACTCGCCGCAACCAGCAGCGCGGCGGGCGCAAGCCAGCCCCGCATCCTCGTGTTCGGCTGTGACAATACAAAAGCGAGCGGCGCCGCAGCCGCGACCGCGGCCAAGCAATAGAGTGTCTTGGCGATGACGGCGGGCATCGCTTGGCCAAGGTCGCCGCGAATGCCGAACAGCGCCGCCACAACGCACGCCGCCAGCAGCCCACCGGCCAACGCCGCAAGCGTGAAGCGGCAGCGGGTCCGGGCCGGGCGCGCGGGCTCAATTTCCTTCGCCAAAGCCTCAATAAGCGCATCGGTCTTCATGCCTGCGCATCCTTTGCAACCAAGGCCGACAACTTTTTCATGCCCCTGTGAATGCTAATTTTGACGTCCGATTCCGACATGCCGGTGCGCTTCGCCGCCTCTCGGATGGAAAGCTCCTCGAGCTTGACCAAACGTATCGCCATGCGCTGTTTGGGCGGCAGACGGTCAAGCAAGGCGGCAACGTCACGCGCTGGGTCTGAGGCGTCGGCTTCCTCGTTGGAAAAGATATCCACCACTTCATCGACTGGCACGGCGACGCCTGTCGTCCTGGTCCGCCGAAAATGGTCGATGAGCTTGTAGCGGGCGATCGCGTAGACCCAAGCGCGCAAGGGCTGTCCTGGATTGTAAGACTCCCGGCGCGTGTGGATCGCGATGAGCGTTTCCTGCACCAAGTCCTCGATGTGGCTGGGATCGCCCACGCGCATCCGATTGCGAAAAAAGACGCGGAAGCGCTCGCCCAATTGCTCAAGCAAGAGCCGGTGCGCGCCGGCGTCTCCGGCGAGGCCCCGCATCATCAAATTGTGCAATTGCTGTTCGAGGTCACTCACGCATTTGCCCGCCGCTTCCTTAGGCCGAAGCCGGGCGTTAGGCGCCGCGCGCGCGTCTGTCCACTCGCCGGCCCACACGGCGCGCGCAATCCCGCGCGGCCC
>DPWD01000375.1 GCA_003526465.1 Hyphomonadaceae bacterium | reverse complement strand
AGCGTCGTTCCCGACGGCCCCGCGGCGCGCGCGGGCATCCAACAAGGCGACGTCATCGTGACCTATGACGGCCAGCGCATTCAGGACAATCGCGACCTCACCCAACGTGTCGGCGCTACCCGCGTCGGGCAAACCACCCGCGTGGAGGTGTTGCGCGGCGGCGCGCGGCGCACGCTCAATCTACGTCTAGCCGAACGGCCCTCGGAACAAACGCTCGCCAGCGCGACGCCGACGCCGAACGCGACGCCGCAGGAAGAACAAGGCGGGACGGCCCAAAGCTCGCTTGGACTGTCGGCGCGTCCGATGACGCCGGAGGACCGCACCCGCTATGAACTCGCCGCCAACGAAGCCGGCCTGGTGGTGACCGTTGTCGATCCCGCCAGCGATGTCGCCCAAAAAGGCGTGCGCGCGGGCGATATCATTCTGCAAGCGGGCGGACGCTCGGTTCGCACGCTGCAGGAGCTGAACACCGCGGTCGACGCCGCTCAGCGCGCTAACCGCCCGCTCCTGCTGCAGGTCGACGGCCGCGCTGGCCGGCGCTTCGTCGCCGCCAATCTGGGCGAGCGCTAAGGGAAGGGATTCCATGCGCGTATTGCTGGTCGAGGACGACAACGATGTCGCGGCGACGCTGAAGGCGGCGCTGACGGCGGACGAGCATGAAGTCGATCACGCCGCCGACGGCGAGGCCGGCGAGGCCATGGCGTTAAGCGGAAAATACGATGTGATCGTGCTCGACCGCATGTTGCCCAAGAAGTTGGGCGTCGCGGTGGTGCACGACTTGCGCGAGAAGGGGGTGTCCACTCCCGTACTGATCCTCTCGGCGTTGCACGACGAGGACCACCGCATCGAGGGTCTCAACGCCGGCGCCAACGATTATCTGGGCAAGCCGTTCTCGACCCGGGAATTGCTGGCGCGGGTGCGCTCGCTCTGGCACGGGCGCGGGCGCGAGCCGCTGACCCGGCTGCTGGTGGGCGATCTCGAAATGGATTTGCTCGCCCGCATCGTCAAGCGCGACGGCAAGAAGCTCGATCTACAGCCGCGCGAGTTCAGGCTGCTTGAGTACCTGATGCGCCACGCCGGGCAGACGGTGACGCGCAAGATGCTGCTCGAAAACGTGTGGGACTATCATTTCGACCCGCAAACCAACGTCATCGACGTGCACATTTCGCGGCTTCGCACCAAAATCGACCGCGAATTCCAGCAATCCCTTTTGCACACGGTTAGGGGCTCGGGCTATCGACTGGAGGCATGAGGTCAGGCCTCGCGCTTCTTAGGACGACGACGTTTCGGCTGGCGCTGGCGCAAGCCGGAATCGTGCTCGCCTTTGTGTTCGCACTGCTGCTCTACGTGTATGTCGCCACGGTGGGCCAGTTGGAGGCCGATTCCGGGCTGGCGGCCGATCAAGAATACGCCGCACTTCAACGCGCCTATTCCGAGGGCGGCATCCGCCGCCTGAGCCAGGAAGTATCGGAGCGCACCGCCCAGCAAGGGCCGCTGCTCTATGTGTTGGCGGAAGGCAACGGCGTCGTGCTCGCCGGGGATTTTCAGCAATTGCCGAGCGTGCCCGGCGAGGCCGAGGAGCGGCTCGATTTTGCGTTCGAACGTTTCGACGACGAAGGCGCGCCGGTGCGCGGCCGCGCGCGCGGGCGCATAGGGCGCCTGCTGAATGGACCGATCCTGTTGGTCGCCCGCGATCTAGGCGACAACAGCGCGATCACCAGCCGCATCACCAGCGCGCTGTGGACGGTAGCGCTGCTGGGCGTGGCGCTTTCGGTTGCGAGTGGGCTGATGGCGGCATGGCTCGCTTCGCGCCGGGTCGAAGCGCTTGCCAACACCGCGCGCGAAGTCATGGCCGGGGACCTCAGCAGGCGCGCGCCGATGCGCGGGGAAAGCGACGAGTTCGACGCTCTGGCCGAAGCGATGAACGCCATGCTCGATCGGCTCGAACAATTGATGCAGACGACGCGCACTGCAGGCGACGCCATTGCCCACGATCTGCGCTCGCCGTTGACGCGCTTTCGCCAGCGTCTGGAATCGGCGCTTGAGGCGCCGGCGAGTTCGGAGTCCGATCGCGCGGCGCTGCGCAAGGCCGCCGAGGAAGCCGACCGCCTGCTCGACATGTTCGCCGGCGTGTTGAAGCTGGCGCGCGTGGAAGCGAGCAGCAATTGGACGTTCCTGCGCATCGACGCGAGCGCGGTGCTTGGCGATCTCGCCGATTTCTACCAGCCGGCCGCCGAGGAGCAGGGGCTGACCTTCGAGGCTAAGGTTGAAGCAGGCTTAGTTCTGTCGGGCGAACCGAGCTTGTTCGCGCAGGCGGCGTCTAACCTGATCGAAAACGCCATGAAGTACACGCCCGAGGGCGGGCGCGTCGAAATGAGCGCGCGCGCGCGCGCCGATGGGCGCATCGAGATCAGTGTCAGCGACGACGGCCCAGGCATTCCGCCGAACGAACGCGACCGGGTGCTGGAGCGGTTTGTGCGCCTGGAGGGCGCGAGGTCCAGCCCCGG
>DPWD01000370.1 GCA_003526465.1 Hyphomonadaceae bacterium | reverse complement strand
TCCTGTTCGCGGTCGCCATGGTGCTGATGCGCGCCCGTGCGTTCAACGATGGGCCGGTGATCGTCAGCTTGCTGGCGAGCCTCACGCCGGCCTTCTTCATGGCGGGGCCGGCGCTTCTGCTTTCGCCGCCGCCACACTGGGGCGACTGGCCCGTGTTCGTGCTGCTTGGCCTCTTCGCGGCATGCTTCATGTACCTGCTGGCGCAGGCCTATGCGCGCGCGCAGGCGCAATTTCTCGCGCCGATCCATTACACCGAACTCGTATGGGCAAGCCTGCTCGGATACCTGCTCTTCGCTGAAATCCCGCGGCCGCAAATCTATCTGGGCGCTCTGCTTATCATCGCGGCTGGGCTGCTCGCGGCTTATGACGAGCGCAAGCGCAACAGACTCGACAGCGCAAGCGTTCCCCCGCCCTAGGCAACGGACTCAAAATTCGGTTGTGCGCCTCAGTGCTTCGCGGGCTGCTTGGCCGCGGCGCCGGAATCCGCGGTGAGCGTGCGCACTTGCATCTTCCCATCCTCGCCCTTGGTGCGCATTTTGATCGGGCGGCCCTTGAGTTTTGTCTTGTGCAGCTGCCCGATCAGAGCGGGCAGCGTACGCTGATCGCCGGCAACGAGAATGAGCCATGCGATGTTGCCGCCGCTCCAATCGGCCAGCGTCAGCGAAACCGTTTGGCCATCGTTCTGCGACAAGCGCCGATCCACTTCGGGTGAGACGTTCGCCCACATCGCTACCGCCACTGGGGCGGCCGCGCCGCGCGATTTTTGGTGAGCCGTGAGAACGAGGTACTGTCCGGTCGAAATTGCGGGCGCCGCCAGCCCCTGGAGCGTGGCCAAGGTCATGCCGCGATATTCGGGCGACTTCATCAGCACGCTGGAAATCTCGCCAAGCGCAACCAAAGTGCGCCGCGAGCGCTCGAACCCAGCCTTCACCTCCTCCATGTTGACGGGGGCGGCGGGGGCGGCCGTCGGCTTTTGCGCCGCGCTGGCGGCGCCATTGGGCCGCATCGCTGGCTGCGCCGGCGGCATTGGAGCGCTAGCGGAGCGCACAGGCGCTTCGGGCTGTTTCGGCGGCTGATCCTTCGACTTCTTGGAAAACAACGACATTTGGCCACCCTCCAGCGCAGCGCGGCTTGTCGCGCAACTGCAAGCTCAATCTTCTACCCCAGAAAGGGTGTGCGACGCTAGGGCGCTAACAGTGAAGCAAATTCACCGGTTGCGCGAGCGCCCGGCGCGGGCTCACGCGGCGTCTTTTTGCGCCTTCTTCGCCGCGTCCTCGGCCCGCCTGCCGCTGACCTCCACCATATGATCGAACGCGGCCTCGAACGTCGCTAGCCCTTGCGTCATCGAGCGCAGGTCGATGATGAAGGTCTGGCGCTCCGCGTGCGGCAAATAGGCGTCGACGCGGTCCCAACCGGGCCAATTCTCGCGCGCTTCGAAACCCAGGATTTGTCCGTTATGGCTCGACACCGCGGAGTTGATTTTCGCGGTGCCGGAATTGGGCGTGTAGATCGCCAGCTTCTCGATCGGCTCGAGGATGACCGGGCTGCAGTCTCCCAACGCCTCGTTCATGCCGAGACGGCCCGCCATTTGGAAGGAATGTTCGGAGGAATCGACGGCGTGGAACGAGCCGTCGATCAGGGTCACCGAGACATCGACCACCGGAAAACCGATCGGGCCCTTGAGCATCGCGTCCTTCACGCCGGCTTCCACGGCGGGGATCCATTGCCGCGGTATGGCCCCGCCATGGATTTTGTCGATGAATTCGAAGCCGCCGCCACGCGCCAAGGGCGCGACCTGAATGACGCAATCGCCAAACTGACCGTGTCCGCCAGTTTGTTTTTTGTGCCGGCCGCGCTTTTCCGCGCTCTTGCGAATGGTCTCCTTGTAAGGCGTCGATGGAGGCGCGGTGGCCACCTCGACATTGAAGCGACTCTTCAACCGCTCGATCACCGCTCGCAGGTGCGGGTCGCCTTGCCCCTGCAGCAAGATTTCGTGCGTGATCTGGTCGTGGTGCACACTCAGCCCTGCGTCTTCCTCCACCAATTTCTGCAGCGCACCCGAGAGGCGCACATCGTCCTTGCGGTCCTTGGTGGCGATGGCGAGCTGAAACACCGGAAAGCGCTTGGCCGGCGCGATTGCGGCTTTCTGCGCCGCGCCCCCGGTCGCCAGCAAATCGCCGGCCGCCACCGGGTCGAGCTTGCCGATGGCGGCGACATCGCCTTCGGGCGCCGTCGACACCTTTTTGGTTTGTGCGCCCTGCACTGAAAACAGCGCGCCCGGGCGCTGGGTCGAGCCATCGCTCAGCGTCAGCTGATCGGAATCGGCCATGGCTTTGCCGAACACGCGCGCAAAAGCGAGTTTCCCCGCTTGGCCAGCGTGGGAGATTTTCATCACGTAGGCGCCATTGCCTTTGAGCCCCAGGCGCTCGGCCGCGTATTTCGGCTCCGGCGTATCGTGGCGCAGCGCCTTCAACAGCCGGCGTATGCCATAGCCATGCGCGGTGGCGCCGAAAAACACCGGTGCGATCAGGCCTTCGCGAGTCTCGCGCACCAGATCGGCGAACACCAAATCCTGCTCGGGCGTCACGTCCGAGAGTAATTTTTCCATCAGCGCGTCGTCGAAATCGGCGAGTTGTTCCAGCATGTGGAAACGCGCTTCGGTCTCGCGCTCGGCCATCTCGGCGGGGATGTCGATGCGCTTGGAAGGCTTGCCTGATTGGTAGAGGTAGGCGCGCTCCATGGCCAGATCGACGAAGCCGGCGACGTGCTCGTCCTTCCAGATCGGCACTTGGCGCGCCACCAGCGGCAGCGCGCTCACCGGCTGCAGCGCCTCCAGGAGATCGCGGATGCGCCCGCGCGCCTGGTCGATCTTGTTGATGAACAGGAGGTGGGGAACCTTGTAATCTTCGATCGCCTTCAAAAACGGCTGCAACAACGCAGCTTTGTCGGGATCGGAATCGGCGACCACGATGGCGAGGTCGGCGCCCGGCAATGCGTAATCGGCGTCGGCGAGGAAATCGACCGACCCGGGCGCGTCGATCAGCGCGTAATGGTCGCCCATAAAGTCGATGGCGGTAAAATTGGTTTCGGTGGACTGGCCGGTGGCGGCGGCTATCGCGCCAGACCCGCCCGAGGCGGCCGAGGCCAGAGCTTGCATCAGCGTCGTCTTGCCCGCCCCGGTGGGCCCGACGACGGCGATGGCTCTGACGATGTTGGCTGTCTTGCTTTCAGGCATGGGCCTTGGCCTCCCTTGGTCTGGGCGGCGCCCTGCGGCTGGAGAGCGGCGGGCGCCGCTTCTTGCTTATGCCGGCCTTCAGGCCGGCGGGCACTATGGGCGCCAAAGCGGCTGGCTGCAAGACAGGGACCGCCCGTCTCCGGACGCGCATTTTCTTACCCGAAGCGAGATGGCGCGATGCGGGTCTGGTGACCCGCGCTCCCAAGGACCGCCGGCGTCCTCGCCGGATGCGCCGGTGTTGGTGGATGGAGCGCGCGGCC
>DPWD01000394.1 GCA_003526465.1 Hyphomonadaceae bacterium | reverse complement strand
GGGCGCGCACGCGTGTGCGCGTGCGAATCGCTGCGCTCAATCTGGCGGTCGACGGGCGCACCGACACGCGCGGGATGTGGGAAGGCGCCCTGGCCGCGCCGGCTGAACTCGAATTGTGGTCGCCAGAACGCCCACGTCTTTATGCCGTTCGCATCGAGGCCGGTGAAGACGTTCTCAATGAGCAGATCGGGTTCCGCACGGTACGCGTCGAGGGCGAGAATATCCTGCTGAACGGCGAACCGATCTTTCTGCGCGGTATTTGTCTGCACGAAGAGGAAATCGGCGCCGCCCCTGCACGCATCATCACATCCGCAGCGGCAGGCGCATTGCTGGGCGCCGCGAAAAATGATCTCGGCTGCAATTTCATTCGCCTTGCGCACTATCCGCACTCAGAGATCATGACGCGCATGGCCGATCAGATCGGGCTCCTGGTCTGGAGCGAAGTGCCGGTCTATTGGCGGGTCAATTGGACCAATGCCACGACACTCGCCACAGCGCGGCGCATGCAGGCCGAGAATATCAAACGCGACCGCAACCGCGCTTCCATCATTCTATGGAGCCTTGCCAATGAGACCCCGCCAGGCGACGCACGCAACGCGTTCCTTGCCGCGCTCGCGGCCGACGCGCGCGCGCTCGACGACACAAGGCTTATCACCGCCGCGCTGCTAACCCAGCGGCGCGAACAAGACGGGCGTCCGCTCATGGTCGTCAACGACCCGCTCGCAGAGCTTCTCGATGTTCTGGGCGTGAACACATACAATGGCTGGTACAGCGACGATGCACTCGCCGATCTGCCCGAAATCGCTTGGCGCTCGGATTACGGCAGGCCAATGATTTTTTCCGAGTTCGGCGCAGACGCGAAAGCCGGCTTCCACGATGGGGATTCGATGCGAAAATTCTCGGAGGAGTTTCAAGCCGAATATCACCGCCAAACGCTGGCGATGAGCGCGCGCATCCCATTCCTGCGCGGGCTCGCTCCCTGGATATTGAAGGACTTCCGCTCGCCGCGGCGACAACACCCTCTCTATCAGCAGGGATGGAACCGCAAGGGACTGATCTCCGAAACAGGCCAACGCAAGCAGGCGTTCCACGTACTTGCCGCTTATTATCGTAGGCTACGCGCCAATGAGCGTCTTTGAGAGCGCCGCCATGGGGCGATCAGTGCGCGGTGAGAAAGCTCGCCACCGTAAGCCTTCCGGTGCGGACGTCGGCTGGAAGCTCGACATCGTTGGGAACGCTGCCGCAATGGAGCAGGCTGCTGCGGTAGATCAGCGCGCGGTTGAACACGGATTCGCGGCGGGCGATCTGCTCGAAGATCGGCGTATCGCCCTGAATATAGGCCGGCGCCGGCTCGCCGTGCGCCGCAAAATCAGCGCTGAGCATGTCGAGGTAGCGGGCATGGCGGCTGGCGTCGACCGTCTCGAAACCGCTCGAACGGTGCCGATAAAAGGCCGTGCCTCCGAAATCCTCGTGCGAAAGATAGTGGAGGACAGCAAGACTCCCCGCCTGCAGGCCGTCGATGTGAGGGATCCGCTGGGCAAGCGTCAGCTGCTCGGAGGGCGTGGTCACGAGCGAGTAAAGCGCACGGCTCGCGAGGGGCCCGCGCTGTCCAAAGAACTCGCGCAACACGCGGGCCAAGACTGCCTCAACTTCGCTGAAATAGGATTGCGGCGCGCGCGCGCGAATGCCGGGGTAGAATTCGCCCATCACTTCGAAATTCAACGCCTCGGCATCGGCGATAAGCTGCTCGGGCCGCGGGAAGAAATTGTCCACGACCACAACCGGCTGATGCTCGGCGCCTACGAATTCGACGCGGACCGTTTGACCCTCCTCATCGCGCATTGCTCATGTTCCTGGCGCCGCTCCTGTCGCTATAGCGATCCGCCCAAAGCCTGCCGATCTTGCAAGCGCCGATCGCTCCGTGTCAATTCGGGGTTTCCGGGATCTAAGGTGCGTCGATGACGATTACTGAAATCTTTCTCATCGCGATGCTCATCATTTTCGCGATTCCGTACGCGGTTTGGCGCCTCCTCCGCACCGAATATTATGCGCCGCTCGTCGTCGTTCAAATCGTCGGGGGCATCCTGCTGGGCCCAGGCATTCTGGGCGCGGCGTTTCCCGGTTATTACGAGTTCGTCTTCAACCCGCAGGTCATTGACGCGCTCAACGGGATCGCTTGGTGGGCGGTAATGATCTTCGTCTGGATCGCGGGAATCGAACTTGACCTCAGGAGCGCGTGGAAACACCGCGTCGAAACCGGAATCACCGCCGGGTTGGCGCTCGGCGCGCCGCTTGCGCTTGGCTGCGCCGCGGCGCTGGCGATGCTGGCGTTCGGCGGCGGATGGATCGGACCCGAGGGCGCGACCTGGCAATTCGTGCTCGGCATCGGCATGGCCTGCGCGGTAACCGCGCTGCCGATCCTGGTTCTCTTCCTGGAAAAGCTCGCCATTCTGCGCCAGCCCTTCGGGCAGCGCGTCCTGCGTTACGCCAGCGCCGACGACATCGCCATTTGGGGCGTGCTCGCCCTTATACTGTTGGACTGGGACCGCGTCGGCCGCCAACTCGGATTTCTCGTGGTCTTCGGGTTCGCCGCCTACGCCATGCACAAATTCATGCGCGCCATCCCGGCGAGGGATCGTTGGTATGTGGGCCTCATCTGGTTGGCGCTCTGCGGCTTCGCCGCCGACTGGGCGGGCTTGCATTTCATGGTCGGCGCCTTTCTCTCGGGCGCGGTGCTCGACGGCGATATGTTCGACCGCAAGCAAATGGACCAGTTTCGCGACCACGTGCTGCTTGCAATCATGCCGGTGTTTTTCCTCAGCACGGGCCTGCGCACCGATTGGCAGGTCGGGAGCCTTGCCGTGTTCGCCGCCGCCGCGCTCATGCTCGTCGCCGCCGTGGCGGGGAAACTGGCTGGGGTGCATCTCGCCGGCAAGATCTTGGGCTGGTCGAAGGGAGAAGCGTCGATCGTCGGCTGGCTCTTGCAGACCAAAGCGCTGATCATGATCATCTTCATCAATGTCTTGCTCGACAAGGGCATCATCAGCAACGAAGCCTTCACCGCCGCTCTGCTCATGGCGGTTGCCAGCACCATGCTGACGGTGCCTATCGTTGCGCCGAAGCTCGCGGCATTGAAGGCGCCCGATGCGGAGCGCGCGCCCGGCGCCAACGTGAGCAGCAGTCCTTCAAGCCAAAGGACGTGCGCCTCAAACGACCAGTAGCAACCAACTGCAGGACGGTCTCTGCGAAATCCACCCGAGCGCTCAACTAGAATTTGGGCGCGACGTGACTCCGTTTCTCATCCCGCCGGGATTGCAATCCGGTCACCCTTTGAGCTTGACCCCGTTTATGGACCGCGCTGCGGTAAATTTCGCAATCTTGAAGCGCTACCCATTGCTGCTGCATTTTTTTGGCGTGACAAATCACTCGCTTCAAGATTTCCCTCTTCAATTGTGCGAACGCACCGCGCTCAATTGCACCGATCCGGCGTGCACACCGTCAAACCGCGCGTTTTCGAGGATCGCGATATTGTCAATCGGCATACGCGCGAACCGGCTGCGCCGTCCCGAGAAATAGAGATAGTGGCGCCTGTCATGCGCAGTCCTGCTTGTGCGAGGCGCTCACAACGCGCCGCAGCATGAACAGCGCGAGGGCGATCGCCGCCATCGGTCCGAGCGTCAAATAGAAAGCCGCCTCCCCGCCAAGGCGCGCGAACGTTTGGCCCGTGATGAACGATCCGGTGGTGCCGCCAAGCGCTGAAAAAACCACGATCAGGCCGGCCATCGCGGCATGACGCTCCTTTGGCAATGACGACAGGATCACTGAGTTTATAGCTGGATAGATGGGCGCCATGAACAAGCCAATCATTGGCAGGAGGAACGCGGCCGGCGGTGCGGTCAGCCAGGTCATGCCCGCGTTCGCTTGGAGTCCACGCGCCAACGGCAGCGTGAGCAGCATGAGAACCGCCATCGAGGCCACGCAGATGTTCAGCAACCAAAACCAATTCAGCCGCTGAAGTACTAGACCCGCGCTCAATCTGCCGATTGCCAGCGCCGCGGCGAATATACTCGCGGCCTGCACGCTCATGGCCCGCGGCAAATGCAACACCTCGTTGTTGAACGTGGGCAACCAGGTGCCGATCCCTTGCTCGATTAATACATACAGAAACGCGGCGATCACAAAGACGAGCACCGCGGGGCGCCACATGAGCCGCAGCATTTCGCCGATCTCCCCGACAAGCCCCGCGCCCGTCGCGACCGCGGCGCGCGGGAAATCGACGAACAGCAACATGACCGCGTTCCCTGCCGCGACCGCCGCGAGCACCCAGTAGACGTTAAGCCAGCCCAAAGACGCGGGTGCGTTGGGTTGGATGAATGCGGCGAACACCCAATAACCCGAGAGAACGCCGATCATGAAGAACCCTTCAATCGTGTTGAGCAAGCTCGCATGGTGGTTCTCGCTCGTCGTGAGCAACCCGATCGTTGAGTAAACGGCCACTTTGATCAGCGCGAAACTGGCGCCGATGGCCAGGAACAACAATTTTGCCGTCAGGAAACTTGGCGCGATCGGCATGGTCAGGCACGCGACCGCTACGATGGCGAATGCCAGGATCATCGCCCTTCGGTAACCGACCCGAGGCAACAGGGAAGCGAGCGCAAATGACACCAGGGCAATAGGAAGGTCTTTGTAAGCCTCAAGCACGCTGGCTTCCGATTTGGTCACATCGAGCGTCGCGATCGCCTGCAGGATGACCGTGCCCACGCTGTTCAGCAGGATGGCGAACAGGAAGTACGCCGAGAACAGAGCGACCCGAACGCCGATGGATTTCATGCGGCAACTCCCCCAGCACGCTTGTCAGGCGGCCCGCTAGGCCTGCTTTTAGGGAACGGCAATCGATTGCGCAACACCTGCCGCATGCTATAGGGTGCCCCCTGCGGCAAGTGCAACCCAACGCGGACCGGTGCGAGAACATGAACGAATGGTGGCGGGGCGCAGTCATCTATCAAATTTACCCGCGCAGCTTTTGCGATTCGAACGATGACGGCATCGGCGATCTGGCGGGTATCGGCTCGAAGCTCGACTATCTCGCCGCGCTCGGCGTCGACGGCGTCTGGCTGTCGCCGTTTTTTCGATCGCCGATGCGGGATTTTGGCTACGACGTTTCCGATTATCGCGACGTCGATCCTATCTTCGGAACGCTTGGCGATTTCAGCGCTTTGCTGAAAGCCGCGCAAAGCAAGGGCCTCAAGCTCATCATCGACCAAGTCTATTCCCACACCTCCGATCAGCATCGCTGGTTCAAGGAGAGCCGCGCGGGGCGCACGGGCCCGAAGGCGGACTGGTACGTGTGGGCGGACGGCAAGGCCGACGGCGGCCCGCCGAACAACTGGATTTCCTTATTTGGCGGCCAGGCGTGGTCTTGGGATACCCGGCGGCGCCAATACTACATGCACAATTTTCTTGCCGAACAGCCCGATCTCAATTTCCATAACCCGGAAGTGCAGGCGGAAATACTCGATACGGCGAAATTTTGGCTTGATCGCGGGGTTGACGGCTTCCGTCTCGATGTCGCGAATTTCTACTTTTGCGACAAACAGATGCGCGACAATCCGCCGAGACGCACTGCCGGCGGCTTCGCCCGGCCCTACCAACATCAGCAGCATCTCTACGATCGCTCGCAGCCGGAAAACTTGAAGTTCATGGAGGATCTGCGCCGCCTGGTCGATCGCTACCCCGGGCGCATGACGGTGGCGGAAATTGGCAGCGAATCCTATGTGGCGCGCAGCATCGAATACACGGAGCCAGGCAGGCTCCATACGGCGTACAATTTCCTATTGCTCGAGAACGGCCCGCTTACGGCCAATCTCATCAGGTCGGCGATCGAAAGCTGGACCAGCGCGAGCGCCTGGCCCAGTTGGTCGTTCTCCAACCACGATGTCGTGCGCGTGCGCACGCGTTGGGGCGGGCCCGCCGCCAGCGACGCGTTCGCGCAGCTGCTGCTCGGCGTGCTGATGTGCCTGCGAGGCACGATTTTTCTGTACCAGGGCGAGGAATTAGGGTTGCCGCAGGCGGAGGTTCCTTTTGACCGGTTGCGCGACCCCGAAGGCGTCCGGTTCTGGCCCGACGGCCTCGGGCGCGACGGCTGCCGCACGCCCATGCCTTGGAAAGGGAACGCTGCGAACGCGGGATTCTCCTCGGTCGAGCCATGGCTTCCGGTTGATCAGCGCCATGGGGAACTCGCCGCGGGCAAACAGGAGCGGGTGCGATCTTCCACGCTCAATCTCACGCGGGCTTTCATCCAGTTCCGCCGCGAACACCGCGTGCTGCGGCTGGGCGATATCGAATTCCTCGACGCGCCCGAACCGGTCCTCGCCTTCCGGAGGAGCGACAGTAGCTCTCGTCTCGTCTGTGTTTTCAATCTGAGCGCCGAGTCCGTTGAATATGGATTGCCGGCGAACGTGCGCAGGCTCGACTACGGACTTCCCGGAGCGCTTAGAGCGGGGCGCGCAGCGCTGCCGCCGTGGGGCGGCTTGGTTGTCGAGGAATCTCCGCGCGGTCTGGAGCGCTGAGCGATGGCTGACGGCAATCCTCGCGCAAGCGCCAAGACGATGGCCGAAATCGCGCAGCTTGCGGGCGTTGCCGAATCCACGGTCTCACGCGCGCTTGCGGGCAGCACGCGCGTATCCCGAGGCACGCGGGAGCGGATTTTCAATCTGGTGAGGGAGCAGGGCTATCAGATCAACAGCAGCGCGCGCAATCTGCGCACGCAACGCTCGCGCACGATCGAGGTGGTGATCGCCATATCCGAGGCCACCCGCCAACACTTTTCCGACCCGTTCTTTAGCCAAATCATAGGCTCGATCGGCGATGCCCTGGCGGAGAACGGTTTCGACATGTTGCTCTCGCGCCAGTCGCCCTGGTCCGATGCCTTTGGGGCGAACGCGCTCGCCTCCAACCGCGCGGACGGCGTCATCATCATCGGGCAAGGCCGCGATCCCTCCTCGCTTGAAGATTACGCGCGCGAGCACAAGAACGTCGTGGTTTGGGGCGCCGATATCCCCAATCGTTCCTATCCGGTGGTCGGCAGCGACAATTTCGCGGGTGGCCAGCTCGTCGGGCGCCATCTCATGGCCATCGGTCGTCGGCGCGTGGTTTTTCTGGGCGACGTCAGCCACATCGAGATTGGCCTCCGGCACCGCGGTCTCGTCGCGGCGCTAACTTCGACGGACCAGACTTCAACGCAAACGCTCACCCTCTCCATGCCTTTCGACGGAGCGTCCGCCTACGACGCCACACGGGAGTTGTTTAGCGACCGCGTCTGGCACGATGCGGTGTTCGCGGCCAGCGACATTCTCGCTATCGCCGCCATGCAAGCACTCGCCGATTTGAAGATCCGCGTTCCAGAGGATGTGGCAGTGATCGGCTACGACGACATCTCCGTCTCGGCGCTTGTCTCACCGGCGCTGACCACCGTGCGCCAGGACACTGCCGCTGGAGGGCGGGCGCTCGTCGAAAAGCTGCTCGCGACGATCGATGGGGACCTTCCGGGCGACCTCATTTTGCCGACACAATTGGTTGTCCGACGGTCTTGCGGCGCGACATAGCCGATTCTTGCGCAGTCTTGCGCAATCTTGCGCGCGCTCTTGCGCAAATTCTGTCGCTCTTATGCAACCATTTGCGCCGGACTACAGGGTTTTATGGTCTAATCTCTTGCGCAATCGATTGCTCACTCGTAGGCGTATGACAGGCACGCAGAGGAGCCTAACGGTCGAAAAAACTAGGGGAGGACGATCTTGTCACAGAAGACATTCGCTTACCGGAATTGGTTGATGGCGTCGTCGGCGCTGCTGTTGTGCGGCCCGGTCATCGGCGGCGCCGCGTTCGCGCAAACGGCGGACAGCGCGGTTGAATCAGGCGAGGAAGATGAAATCGTCGTGTTCGGCACGACCTCCCGTAACCGGTCGTTCATCACGTCATCAGTCGACGCCACCGCCGCGTCCGCGGAGGATATCGTACGCCTCGCGCCCAATTCCGTCGCTGACACGCTTGAACTTGTTCCCGGCGTTTTTGTCGAGGGCACCGCAGGCGCTGTCTCGAACAATTATTCCGTGCGCGGTCTGCAAGGCGGCGCCCAGCGGTTCATCGCGCTTGAGGAAGACGGGCTCCCGATCGTGTATGGCGGCGGCGGCGCGGACGAGTTCTTCGCGCACGACATCACGATCGATGGGCTTGAGGCGATCCGTGGCGGCACGTCGGGCATCTTGAGCGTCAATGGCGCCGCGGCGGCGATCAACTTCATTCCAAGAACGCCAAACTTCGAGACCGCTGAGGCGATCGCCAGACTAACCGTTGAGTCCTACGGTGAGCGCCGCGCCGACTTCTATTATTCCGCGCCGCTTGGCGCCGATCTCGCGTTCAATGTGGGTGGCTATTTCAGCTCCAGCCCCGGCGTTCGCGATAATCCCTTCACCTACGACACCTACCACATCCGGGCGTCGCTGGAGCACCAGATCGAGGGCGGGTATGTCAGGTTGACGGCCAAGGTCGGCGACCAGCACGACGCTTATTACGCCGATTATCCCCACACGTTCCTTAACGGGGAACCGGGGAGCATCGCCGGTTTTGATCAGTCGTTTGGCAACATTGGCGGCACGGCCTTTGGCAGAATCGATGTCCCGGTGTCGACGTTCGTATCGCCCAGCGGGTTCAGAACTTTCGCGCTTAGTGAAGGCATCCGCGCCGAGACGAGCCAGGTAAGGTTGGATTTCGAGAAGCGACTCAGCGACGAGTTCGACGTGTTCGCCCATGTTCGTTACTTGGATCTCGCGTGGGACTTCAATGGGCTGTTTCCTGGCAGCGGCGTGGGCAACGCCGGTCTGACCACGGCGGTGAACTATCTTACGCCTGGGCCAAACTCCCCGATCAACGGCATGCTTACGGCAGGGTTAGCCGCGTTCCCGTCCACGGTGCGCTTCGGATTTAAGAATCTCACCACCGGAGTGGTGACCGCGTCTAACAACACCGCGGCGCTCAATGCGCTCAACGGCAACGGCTTGATGCAACAGACGTGGCTCAATCATGACCAACAGGAGGGGACGGATTTCGGGTCGAATTTCGGCGGCCGTTGGGAACACGATGGCGGCGGGTATTCCAACTCGCTGACAGCGGGGTTGATGTACTACGATGTCACACGTTCGCAGAACCAAGCGGCGACGGCGCATGTCATCAACGATGTAAGGAGCGACTCTCGCATCTATGACGTTGTGGCGCTGGATGCTTCGAACAATGTGATTGGCACGCTGACCAACAACGGCATCGTGTCCTACGGCGAATGGGGCGTGGGCATCAATACCACCGACACCCAGTCCTTGTCGGTGTACGCCAACGATGAATTGCGGATCGGCGACAATCTGCACCTCGATTTCGGCGTCCGGCATGAAAGCCTCGACGTCACACGCCGCGACGGCAATGCGGCCGCGGTTCCACAGCCAGTGCCGCCGGGCGTTGGCGGCCTGACGCAGAATGTCGGATCGACATGGGATGGAACCTATTCGACCCGGGAAGCGAGCTGGGACAGGACCGCTTGGACCGTCGGGGCCAATTACCTCATCTCACCGGATTTCGCGGTCTATGCGCGCTACGCCAAGGGGTTCCAGACCCTAGGGGTGGATGAGCCGGTCGATGTCGTGCTCTACGAGGCTGGCGTTCGCTATCAGGGTGAACAGCTGACCGCCTCGGCCACAATTTTCCGGACCGAGTTCGACAATCAATTCTATGGGTTCATTGACCCCATCAACCCCTCCATTCAAGGCGCTTTCCTCGCCGACCTGAGCACCGATGGGTATGAGATCAATGTGACTTACAGTCCGATCGAGGATTTTGTCATCGAGGCGGTTGGCGTCTTCCAGAATCCCGAACTCTCGAATGTGTTCATCAACAACGTCGCGACGCCGTCTTTTGAGGGCAACAGGCCGGAGCGAACGCCGGAGACGCTCTTTACGATCACGCCGAGGTACACGCTCTTCAACGGCTTGGCGGAGGTCTACGCGCGCTACAAATTCGTTGGCGACATCTTCGCCGACGCGGGCAATGGATTGGCGCTGCCGGAATATGGCGTGACCAGCGTGGGCGTCATTCTCGACCCCACGGAGCGGCTTCGGATCACGCTTAACGCCGACAACATCTTCGATGAGGTCGGGCTCACCGAGGGCAATCCGCGGCAAGGGCAGACTCAAAGCGCCTCGTCGGGGTTCTTCTATGGCCGAGGCATCGTTGGAACGACATATACCGCGAGCGTGACCTTCAAGTTCTAGGCGCTATCAAAGAGCCGAAGTAAGAAACTGCAATGGCGGCGGGCTCGGCCACGGGCCCGCCGCGATACTTCATTGGAAAGGCGACATCCATGATCGCACCGCGCTTCATAGTGGCGCTGCTTGTGGCGATCGCCGCCTCGTCCCTCCCCGACGCGCGGTCTCAAACCGAGAGCGCCGCTTCCCCCGCGCGGGTGAGCTATCAACTCACCGAGGGACAGAATCTGAACGCGTTCTTGCGCGATAGGAACGTAGCGGCGCATCTGCTGCTTCGATCGGGACGAGATCCGCGCATCTTAGTGGCTTTCCCGGCCGGCAACAGCGGCGTCGGTCTATGGTTCGATCACCTCGATTGCGATGTCAGCTGGCGACTGGACCGTTCGCCGGAACCGGTCACCACCGAAGACGCGGCCGGACGCCCGCTTTACGGCATAGTCGTGCGCGCCACCGTGACCGCGCCTCGGCTTTCGGTGAAACAGGCCGTCCTCTCGAATGTCCGCTTTCTGCGAGACTATCAGGCCGTGGGCGCCTTCCCGCCAGAAGTCGCCGCGCCCATGCGCAGGCGAGGACAGACGCTCAGTTTCCGACGCGACCGGCTCGACGGCGCTCCGGGCTATCAATTGGCGGTCAGAGTATTGCGCGGCCGTCTAACACACGCTGGGATCGTGGCGGCGGGGGACGGCGAAATCGGGCTGGAGATCACCGCGGTCAGCGGCGATCCGCCGCTGACGCCCCTCGGCGGAGCGGACTTACTGACCGATCGCGCGGCGCCTGACCAGGTGGCGCGCAACACGCTGAGTTTCCTGAGTTACCGTGAGAAGTTCCTCGCGGGATCATGGCGGTTCAACACCTATTTTGGGCGCGATACATTGATGTCGTTGCGCTTGTTGATGCCGGTGCTGCAACCGGCGGCGATCGAGGCGGGACTGGGCGCGGTGCTGGCGCGGCTCGCCGCGACCGGCGAAGTCGCGCATGAAGAAGGTTTGTCTGAGTTCGCGTTGATTGAGCACCAACGCCACGGTGGAGCGGCCGACGATGCAGCCACGCTCGATTACGGCATGATCGANNGACGACGACTTCATGCTGGCGCCGGTGATGGCCAGCTATCTGCTCGACAGCTCCGACGGTCGCGCGCGGGCCGCCGCGTTTCTGGATCAGCCGGTCACAAGCGAGAGCAACCCAGGTTCAAGCGCGACCGTGGGCGCCACTCTTGTCGCAAACCTTCGCTTCGTCATCGCTCAGGCAAGGCCATTCACCGCCAATCCAAGTGCGACGTCGTTGGTCTCGATCAGGCCCGGGCGGATGTCTGGCGATTGGCGCGACAGCGATGAAGGCCTCGGGCGGGGACGATTTGCGTACGACGTAAACGCTGTGTTCGTGCCAGCGGCGCTCACCGCGGCGGATCGGTTGTTCAGAGCGGGAATGCTCGACTCATACGTTTCCGTGACGGACCGCGCCAGGCTCGCCGAAGCAGGGGCCATGGCCTCGGTGTGGCGGAGAAGGGCGCCGCCGCTGTTCAACGTGTCCCTCCCCGCCGCCGAAGCTCGCGCGGCCGTCTCGCGCTACG
>DPWD01000161.1 GCA_003526465.1 Hyphomonadaceae bacterium | reverse complement strand
TGGCGCCCGCAGGCGGTGCAAATCTATTTCCACGATGTCTGGTTTCCAGCAGAGCTGAGGAAGCGCAATCCCGCGCTCGCCGGCGGCGAACTCACCGCCGAGGTCGAGCGCTATTGGGCAGCCCCAAGCGCCGGCGCCGATGCGCCTTCGCCGCATTCCACAGGGGGCGCCGTCGATCTCACGTTGCGGTGGCGCAGCGGCGATCCGCTGTGGATGGGTTCGCTGTTCGACGACGCCTCCCCGATCGCGCACCTCGATCATTTCGAAGCCGAGCACGAGGCATGGAGCTTCAGCGCCGAGGAAGCGCGCGCCAACCGCCGCCTGCTCTACTGGCTGATGGTCGAGGCCGGCTTCGCCGCCAATCCGAACGAATGGTGGCACTTCAGCCATGGCGACCAGATGTGGGCGCAGGCGACGGGCGCGGCGGCGGCGCTCTACGGGGGGATCGAAATCGCTCCCCCTCCCCGCGAGGGGNNGGGCAGGGGGTGGGGTGAGACACCAGTGTTCGCGGAAGCTAGCTCGCGCATTGCGAGGCAACCGCGAAAAACCCCGACCTTGGTCTCCGCACGAATTGCTAAACGCTAGTGTTTCACCCCNNCCCCTGCCCCCTCCCCTCGCGGGGAGGGGGTTCTGCTGCGTCGTCAGCCTTTCCGTCTCTTCTTTCACACGCTGCCGCACTCCCTGTCACAAAACCGCAGCGAATCGGTTTTCCCCAGCCGACTCAGCCGCTAGAGAGGCCCCATCTCGAACGCGATGGGGCCCGCTGTCCGATGAAACTGTTGTCCGGCAATTCCAACGGCACGTTGGCCAAGGCCATCGCGGGCCATCTCGACACGCCTTTGGCGCGGGCGGAGGTCAAGCGCTTCAAGGACAACGAGATCTTCGTCGAAATCCAGGAGAACGTGCGCGGCGAGGACGTGTTCGTGATCCAGTCGACTTCCTACCCCGCCAACGACCATCTGATGGAATTGCTGATCAGCATCGATGCATTGCGGCGCGCTTCAGCGCGGCGGATCACGGCGGTGATCCCCTATTACGGCTACGGCCGCCAGGACCGCAAAGTCGGCGGCCGCACGCCGATCTCGGCCAAGCTGGTCGCGAACTTAATCGTCACCGCCGGCGCCAACCGGGTGCTCACCCTCGAACTGCACGCCGGGCAAATCCAGGGCTTCTTCGACATCCCCACCGACAATCTCTTCTCCACCCCGGTGCTGGAGCGCGATATCCGCGAGAAACACAAAAACGTTGCCGAGCTGATGGTGATTTCGCCCGACGTCGGCGGGGTCGTGCGCGCGCGCGCCTTGGCCAACCGGCTGGGCGTCGATCTCGCCATCGTCGACAAGCGCCGCGAGAAGGCGGGCGTTTCCGAAGTGATGAACATTATCGGCGATGTCGAGGGCCGCCATTGCATCCTGGTCGACGATATCGTCGATTCCGGCGGCACGCTCTGCAATGCCGCCGAAGCGCTGTTGAAGGAAAAGGCGCTGACGGTTTCGGCCTATGTGACCCACGGTGTATTGTCCAACGGCGCTATCGCGCGCGTGGAAGCAAGCAAGCTCACCGAACTGGTGGTCACCAACTCAATCGATCCGGCGACGCGCAAAAGCGACAGCAAGAAAGTCCGCACCATCTCGGTGGCGGCACTCATGGGCGACGCAATCTGGCGGATCGCGAACGAGCAGAGTGTGTCGAGCTTGTTCGAGTAGGCGCCTTGCCCGCCTTTCGCCCTTTGCTTTTGCGCGCTGAAATGCTATAAGTGACCAATTAGATAGTCAGGAGCGCTCGTGACAAAGATCAACCTCGCCGACGCCAAGGCGCGCTTGAGCGAATTGGTGGAGCGCGCCGCCGCCGGCGAACCGGTGGAAATTCTGCGCCGGGGCAAGGCGGTGGCGCAGATCGCGGCCGTTGATCGCCCCAAGAAGGCAATTGCGCTCGGGACCTTGAAAGCCGTGACCGAAGGAACGCCAAAGCAAGCAGAAGGCGCCGGCAAGTTCATCCGTCGGATGCGCGACGACACCCGCTATTGATGCGCTACGTCGATACGTCCGTCCTGGTCGCCGCGCTGACCAGAGAGGCGCAAACCGCGCGCATGCAGAATTGGCTGGCGGGCCAGGCGGCCGGCGCCTTGGCGATCAGCATGTGGGTGATCACCGAGTTTTCCACGGCGTTATCGATCAAGCTCAGGACCGGCGACATTGACGCCGCACACCGCGCGAATGCTTTGGCCGCGTTCGCCTTGCTCTGCGATGAGAGCTTCACCATTCTCGGCCTATCGGCGCTGAATTTCCGCGCCGCCGCGCTGTTCGCGGATCAGGCCCAGGTAGGCTTGCGGGCGAGCGATGCGCTCCACCTCGCGGTCTGCGCCGAGCACGGCGGCGAATTATGCACCTTGGACCGCCGTTTGGGCGGCGCAGGTCCCGCGCTCGGCGTCAAGACGACGTTGCTGTAAGATCGTTCGAGCCCTCACCCGGCCCAGCGCAGCGCCGCCAGCCTTGCGCTCTCGCCCGCGTTGATCGCGTCCGCGAAAGAGAAGAAGCCGCAGCCGCCGCGATAGCCGGGCATGGCGCGGATGGGGGT
>DPWD01000297.1:276-2508 GCA_003526465.1 Hyphomonadaceae bacterium | reverse complement strand
ACATGCTGGCGACGGCGCAATTGGTGGCCGACCGGCTCAAGCAATCGGAGGATCCGGCTGTGCGCCAGCTCGCCCCGCGTCTGGAACGCACCATCGATCGCGCGGCGGGGCTTGCTGCTTCGACCCTGAAATACGGCCGCGCCGACGAAGCCCCGCCCCGCCTGCAACGCGTCATCGTCGCCGAGGCCGCCGAGGAGGCTGCAGCCGAAGCGCTGGTCGGGTTCGCCATGGATTATCGCGCCGACATCGAAACTGGGTTGGCGTGCATGGCCGATCCGGATCACCTGCATCGCGTGCTCAGCAATCTGGTGCGCAACGCCGCGCAGGCTATGAAGGATCATGCGCGCGCGGAGAAGGCGGTGACGGTGCGCGGAATTCTGGTCGATGGCCGCTGCGAGATCGATGTCATCGATCACGGGCCCGGCGTGCCGGAAAAATTGCGAGCCCGGCTGTTCGAGCCGTTCGTTTCCGCCGCTCCGGAAGCGGGTGGGGCGGGCCTAGGCCTTGCCATCGCGCGCGAACTCACGCTGGCGATGGGCGGCAATCTCGAACTCGCACGTTCTGGCGCGGAGGGTGCGACGTTTCGCGTCACGCTGCCGGCGGCGTAGGAAGGGCAGTGCTGCGGCGTAGGAAGGGCAGTGCTGTGGTTCAGTTGCGCCAGACTGTGACGGACGTGTTAATCTCAGCGTAATTGCGACAAGGCCAAATGCGCATGGTGCGGAGCCTTAGATGACAAGGATCAATCGAAGAGGCGTGATCGGCGCCGCAGGCTTGGCAGGCGCGGCGCTTGCGCTGCCGGCATGGGCGCAATCGGGGGCGGCGGGCTCGAGCCGGCGCATGGAGACGCTGAACGGTCCGGATGTCGCGCTGCGCATCGATCGCTCGCACTGGACGGTCGATGGCCGCGGCGCTCACACAACCACGGTCAACGGAACTGTTCCAGGCCCGCTGATCCGGCTGCGCGAAGGGCAGAACGTTCGGCTGTCTGTCGCCAACGAACTTGACGAGGACACCTCCATCCATTGGCACGGCCTTATCCTACCGTTCCAGATGGATGGCGTGCCCGGCGTCAGCTTTCCCGGCATTCGACCGCGCGAATCCTTCGCCTATGAATTTCCGGTCAAGCAGTCCGGCACCTATTGGTATCATTCGCATTCCGGACTGCAGGAGCAGGAGGGCCATTACGGGCCGATCATTATCGATCCGGCGGGCGCCGATCCAATTCAGTACGATCGCGAGTACGTGGTTGTGCTTTCCGATTTCAGCTTCATGCACGCGCACACGATCTTCGAGCGCCTGAAGCAGCAGAGCGGCGCTTTCAACTTGCAACGGCAGACGGTGGCTGGGTTGGTCGCCGGTCGCGATCAGGCTTTCGCCGAACGCCGTGCGTGGGCCGGGATGCGCATGGACCCGACCGATGTGTCCGACGTTACCGGCGCGGCTTATACTTTTCTGATCAACGGCCATGGGCCGCAAGATAATTGGACAGCGCTGTTTCAGCCGGGCGAGCGGGTGCGGCTGCGTTTTATCAATGCGGCGGCGATGACAATCTTCAATGTGCGTATTCCCGGGCTGGCGATGGAGGTGGTGGCGGCGGACGGACAGGACGTTCAGCCCGTGCGCGTCGATGAGTTTCAGATCTCTGTCGCGGAAACCTATGACGTGATCGTGCAGCCGAGTGAGGATCGAGCGTTCTCGCTGGTGGCGGAAGCCGTTGATCGTTCCGGGATGGGCCGCGCTACGCTTGCGCCGCGTCTCGGCATGACGGCGGAAGTTCCCGCTTTGCGCGCCCGCCCACTCGCCACCATGCGCGACATGGGTATGGACATGGGCGGCATGGACCACAGCGCCCATGGCGGCGGGGCGGGCATGGACATGTCCATGCGCAATCCTGAGAACGCGCCAGCGGTGGCGATGGGGCCGGGCGTGCAGACCATCGCGCCGATGCCGGTCGACCGCATGGGCGAGCCCGGGCAAGGCCTCGCCGATGTCGGTCACAAGGTTCTGGTTTACACCGACCTGCGATCCTTGGCGGCGAACCCCGACACTCGCGCGCCCTCACGAACGCTTCGCTTGCACCTCACCGGCAACATGGAACGCTTCATGTGGTCGTTTGACGGTCAGCGGTATAGCGAAGTCACCGCGCCAATTCCGTTCCGGTTGAATGAGCGGGTGCGCGTGACGCTGGTCAACGATTCCATGATGTCCCATCCCATCCACCTGCACGGCCAC
>DPWD01000297.1:0-204 GCA_003526465.1 Hyphomonadaceae bacterium | reverse complement strand
TGCCACATGCTCTATCACATGCATGCGGGCATGTTCCGCGTCGTCAGCGTGCGGCCGTTGTTGGCGGCGCGCGCATGAGAGCGCTCGCGCTTTCCGCTGCACTTGTTATCGCGACCACTGCATCTGGCTGGGCGCAGGCCGTGCCGGACCACGGATCGCATGACCAGACGCAGGCGCCTCCCGCGCCGCCGCACGTGCACGCGC
>DPWD01000281.1:361-5158 GCA_003526465.1 Hyphomonadaceae bacterium | reverse complement strand
ATCTCTTCCCCTCTACGATGACAACGATTGGGCGCGGCTGGTCTATGTGTTCGGCGACGGCGGCCAGCTCATCCATCCGCGCATGGAACGCGGCGGCGCCGATGCGCTCGGGCCCGTGCTAGCGCTGCCCGGCGCGCAATTGGCGCTGCCGAAAGCGGAGCCCGCGAGCGCGGAAGTGGTGCAATAGGGCGACCGGCGGTTCGCGCTCAGCCAACTCCATTAGCGCGGAACCAGGCGAGGCAACGCACCCAACCGTCGGCGGCGGCTTCGGCATTGTAGCTTTCGCGGTAATCCGCATGAAAGCCGTGCTGCACGCCGGGATAGACAACGATCTCTGAGCCGGTGGGGTTATCGGCGGCGGCGAGCGACGCGCGCATGCTCTCCACGCTCTCAAGTGGAATGCCGCGATCGTTCTCGGCATAGAGCCCGAGCACCGGCGCGCGAATGAGCGCGCCGACATCGTAGGGCCAAGGCCGCTCCTCTTCCGCGCCCCAGTCGCCGGGTTGCGGGCGCACCAAGCGCCCGTACCAAGCAACGCCCGCCTTGATCGCGGGCAAGCGCGCGGCCGCCATCCACACTACAGTCCCACCCCAGCAGAAGCCGGTGATACCGAGCGCGGCGGCGTTCACGAAACGCTGCCGATTGAGCCAGGCGACTGCGCTTTCGGTATCGCCCATGACTTGCTCGTGGTTTGCCGTTGCGACGAGGGCGCGGATCTGGGCGAAGTCGGTCAGCGGCGCTGGATCGCCGGCGCGATCGAAATAATCGGGCGCGAGCGCGACATAGCCTTCGCGCGCGAAGCGGCGGCAAACATCCTTGATGTAGGCGTGGATGCCGAAAATCTCGTTGACCACGATAATGGCTGCGCGGCGCCCGCGGCCCTCTGGCCGCGCGACATAAGCCGGCAGATGATAACCACCAGCGCCTTCGAAGTGGACGTCTTCCTCGACCAACCCCTCGCCCGGCGTGACTACCGGCTCGGCGTGCGCGGCCACGGCGCCGGCGGCGTAGGCGCTAAAGAAAAGCGACGTGGCAACCGACCGCCGCGATGGCAGGGGGTTTCCTTCCGGTGTATCCAAACGCAACATGGGGCGCCGCTCCTGCTTGATGCTTAGCACATCTGTAGAGCGGAACGGTCGCCACGGCGAGGGAGGGACAGGATGCGATTGCTTGTTTGGGCGGCCTTCGCCGCGGCTTTCACGGCGGGCGCCGCGCACGCAGCACCCCTGCCCTTCGACCCCGAAGAAGCCACGCAAGCCTGGCTCGCCACCATGGGCCCGGAAGCCACCGCGCGCTCCAATTCCTATTTCGAGGGCGGCTATTGGCTCGACCTGGCGGATTCAGCACTCAACATCGTCGTCGCCATGCTCCTCATGGTGTTTGGTTTCGCGAAAGGCGTGCGCGCCGGGCTGGAGCGCACGGTCAAATTCTACTTCCTTGTCGCCTTCGGCATGGCGCTCTTCTATATTCTGGTCTCCGGCGTGGTGACGTTCCCGTTCTACTATTACGTGGGTTTCGTCCGCGAGCATCAGTTCGGTTTAGCCACGCAGACCTTCGCCGAATGGTTCGGCGAGTACATGATCGGCTTTGCGCTCAATCTCGTCATCGGCGCGCTGTTCATCGCCGTGCTCTACCTGATCATCCGTGCGGCCAAGAGCGCGTGGTGGATTTGGGGCGCGGGGGTGACGCTGATGTTCATGCTCGTACTGATAATGCTGGCGCCGGTCTATCTGGCGCCGCTGTTCAACACCTACACACCGATGCAGGAGGGCCCGCTCAAGACGGAAATTCTGCATATGGCGCAAGCCAACGGCGTGCCCGCGAGTGATGTCTCCGTCTTCGACGTGTCGCGGCAGACCAACCGCGTCACCGCCAACGTATCGGGTTTTGCTGGCACGACGCGGATTGCGCTCTCCGACACACTGATCCAGCGCGCCAGCACAGATGGTGTGCGCGAAGTCATGGGCCATGAGATCGGCCATTATGTGCTGCGCCACACCTCTTCGATCCTGGTGATGTTGGGCGTTTTGATCGCGTTTGCGTTCGCCTTCACTCACCTGCTGTTCGGGTGGATTGCGCGCGGGGAGCGCTGGGGCGTGCGTGCGATCTCCGATCCGGCTGGCATGCCGCTCTTCTTCGCGATCCTCACCTTCCTGTTCACGGTGGCTGCGCCGGTTCAGAACAACATCATCCGCTATCACGAACATCAGGCCGACATATTCGGCCTCAACGCCTCGCGCGCGCCCGATGGCTTCGCCGAAACCGCGCTGCTGCTTTCGGAATACCGCAAGATGTCGCCCGGGCCGCTGGAGCTGTGGGCGTTCTACGATCACCCCTCGGGTTATCAGCGCATCCGCATGGCGATGGATTGGAAAGCGCACGAAATGGCGGCCGGGCGCATCCCGGTTGGGCCAGGCGGGCCGCCAGAGGGATGGCGGCCGGATTTCGTGGTGATGCGGGAGGGGGCTACCCCGGAACCGTCACCCGCCGCAGCGTTAGATTGATGCGGCCGCCTTTGGGCAGGAGCCGCGAAGTGCCAGGCAGGATGCGATCCACGCCATGATAAGCGCGCCGGCTGGCGCCGCCGAGCATGCACACATCGCCGGAAGCGAGCCGCACGCTGCGGGTTGGATCGGAACGCAGGACGCCGCCGATGCGGAAGATGGCGGTGTCGCCGAGCGAAATTGAGAGCACCGGCGCGTCCCAGGCTTCTTCGTCGCTGTCGACGTGCAGGCCCATGCGCGCATCGCCCTCGTAGAGATTGACCAGACACGCCTCCGGCGGCGCCGGATAGGCGGTCAGTTCGTTCCAAAGCTCCAACAGCCTCGGCGGAATGTCCGGCCAGGGGCGGCCGGTTTCTGGGTGTCGCTCCTGGTAGCGATAGCCCTGCTCCTTGTCGGTCACCCAGCCCAGCGGCCCAAAATTGCTCATCCGCACCCGCATCGGCATCCCGCTCTTGGGCATGCGTGGAATGTAGAGCGGACCCGACTTAAGGCCGGCGAACACCGCATCGCGCAACGCCTCCTGCTCTACCCGGCTCAGCAGCCCAGGCCAGAGGCGAAAGCCTTCGAGATCGGAGACGGGACCTGCCATGCGCCTTTCACTGGAAACCGGTTCGGTTTCTTTTTTGTTCTTTCCGGTCCTCATCGTAGGGCTATTCCCTCAGGACGAATGCGGATAGCAGGCCCACGAGCCTTGAACTGCCTTACACATCGACCACATGAACGCTGAACACCGGCCCAAGCGCTGAAGCGGGGGCGCCTGGACCGGGGTCACTTCGAAACGGAATATTAAGAGATTAGGACGCTGCGCTTCGGGACGCCTCGCCAAGGGTCCAAAGTTCGGACGCCGCGCCGCTGAGAGATGAGGAAGTAGGACATGGGCAAAGTTATTGGGATTGACCTCGGCACGACCAATTCGTGCGTCGCCGTGATGGAGGGCGGGCAGCCGAAGGTCATCGTCAATGCCGAAGGCTCCAACACGACGCCCTCGGTTGTTGCTTTCACCGAAAACAACGAACGCCTCATCGGCATCCAAGCCGCGCGCCAGGCGATCACCAACCCCAGCCATACCTATTACGCGGTGAAGCGCCTGATCGGCCGCTCCTTCGACGATCCCATCACCAAAAAGGACGCCGACATCGTCCCCTACAGAATCGTGCGCGGCAACAATGGCGACGCCTGGATCGAGGGCCGCGACAAGAAATACGCGCCGTCCGAAATTTCCGCTTTCGTGCTGCAGAAGATGAAGCAGACGGCGGAAGATTATCTTGGCGAGACCGTCACCCAGGCCGTGATCACCGTCCCCGCCTATTTCAACGATGCCCAGCGCCAAGCCACCAAGGACGCCGGCCGCATCGCCGGGCTTGAAGTGCTGCGCATCATCAACGAGCCGACAGCGGCAGCGCTCGCCTACGGCCTCGACAAAACCGGCCAGAACAAAACCATCGCCGTCTACGATTTGGGCGGCGGCACGTTCGACGTCTCCATCCTCGAAATCGGCGATGGCGTGTTCGAAGTGCGCTCCACCAATGGCGACACCTTCCTCGGCGGCGAGGATTTCGACATCCGCATCCTCAACTACCTCGCCGACGAATTCAAGAAACAGAACGGCGTCGATCTACGCCAGGACAAGCTGGCGCTGCAGCGGCTCAAGGAAGTCGCCGAGCAGGCCAAGAAAGAACTTTCCTCGCGCACGGATTTCGACGTGTCGGTGCCGTTCATCTCGATGGACGCGAACCGCAATCCGCTTCACCTCAACATGAAGCTGACGCGCGCCAAGTTCGAAAGCCTGGTCGACGACCTGGTTCAGAAGACGCTTGGGCCCTGCAAGGCGGCGCTCAAGGACGCAGGCCTCTCGGCCAACGACATCAAGGAAGTGGTGCTGGTCGGCGGCATGACCCGCATGCCGAAAATCCAGCAGGTGGTGAAGGAATTCTTCGGCCGCGAGCCGCACAAGGGCGTCAACCCGGATGAAGTGGTCGCCGTGGGCGCAGCGATCCAGGCCGGCGTGCTGCAGGGCGATGTGAAGAACGTCGTGCTGCTCGATGTGACCCCGCTCTCGCTCGGCATCGAGACGCTGGGCGGCGTGTTCACGCGCCTGATCGAGCGCAACACCACCATCCCCACCAAGAAGAGCCAGATTTTTTCCACGGCGGAAGACAACCAGCAGGCCGTCACTATCCGCGTGTTCCAGGGCGAGCGCGAAATGGCGGCGGACAACAAGCTGCAGGGCCAGTTCGACCTCGTCGGCATTCCATCGGCGCCGCGCGGCATGCCGCAGATCGAGGTGACCTTC
>DPWD01000281.1:0-204 GCA_003526465.1 Hyphomonadaceae bacterium | reverse complement strand
CAGCTCAAGGACAACGGCGACAAGATTTCCGCGGGCGACAAGCAGGCGATAGAAGCCGCGATCGCGGCGCTGCGCGGCGCGCTCGGCGGCGACAGCACCGCCGACATCGCCGCAAAGACGCAAGCCCTCGTGCAAGCCTCCATGAAAATCGGGGAAGCGCTCTATGGCGCCGGCGCACAACCGGGCGGTGGCGATAGCGGGGGC
>DPWD01000207.1 GCA_003526465.1 Hyphomonadaceae bacterium | reverse complement strand
GGCCCGATCGCCATGCCCCTGACCGGGATCGCCACATAGGCAAGGCTCGCCGCCTTCGCCGCCGCCTCGATTTCGGCCCCTTTCGGCTGGCCGAACTCTTCCCCGTCCGGGCGGTTGTTGATGATGAGCGTGACGCCCAAGGCCTTCGCCGCCGCGATGTCCTCCGGCCCGATCTGCGGCGAAACCAGATAGTCGTCGGCGAGCGGGACGAATTGACCGGTCACAACATCTTCCTTTTTTTCGGCGGCGGCCAGCGGCGGGCCCATCAGCCCCAGCGCCGCGGCGCATGCGATCAGGCGTTTCATCCAAGGCTCCGGACAACCGCGTCGGATTGATTTATAGGGAGTGCGCCCGCCAACACCAAGAGGCCCGGACGCCGTGACAGCTCAGCCGCCGTTTCATCTCGCGATCCCCGTCGACGATCTCGCCGCGGCGGATGAATTCTACCACGGCCTCCTCGGCTGCCCGCATGGACGGCGGTCGGACCAGTGGATCGACTATGATTTCTTCGGCCACCAGCTGGTCGCGCACTTGTCGCCCGCCGACTGCGCGGCGGCGCGGACCAATGTCGTCGACGGCCACGACGTGCCGGCCCGCCATTTCGGCGTCGTCCTGGCGCCGAAGGACTGGCGCGCGCTCGGCGACAGGCTGCTCGGCGCGCGGGCCGATTTCATCATCGAGCCCAACATCCGCTTCAAGGGCGAGCAGGGCGAACAGGGAACTTTCTTCATCCGCGACCCGGCAGGGAACGCGCTCGAGTTCAAGTGCTTTGAGGATATGCGGCGGTTGTTCGCGACGTAGGCGTTGATGTCGCCGATCGGCCCGTTTCGACCGTTTGGCAATGTCGTTTGGGATGACAGTTTGATCCCCATCTCGGAAATACGTGTGGCGCGGCGGAAGGCATCCGAAAGCGGACGTTCGCGTGTCAGGTGGCGTCCGGCCGGAAATCGCCGAGAACGGACTCTCGCCAGTTTGGCGCGTGCGCACCCGAAGGGGTCTCCAGGGGAACGTCAAACCCGCAGCTGATCACACAGCAGCGGGCGCGATATGTCCCGTTTGGATTAGTTCTGCAACCGCGCCTATGCCCCCGAAATCCCTTCTTGCGATCAAGAGCGCGGCCACGCGCCAAGGTCACTCACGACGAAGAGTGACGTCCCCAAACGTTTGCGATGCGCCGTCTCGAATATTGTCCAGCCGCCATCTCCACGTGTCGTCCGCGCGATCGTATGTGAAGGTGTTGGTGAAAATGAGAGCGCCTTCAGCGTCACGAAACTCGAATGGGATCGAATCTGAGCTTTCCGTCGCTCTGCAGGTCACGTCACCGGAAGCCACTTCGGTATTGTCGAACCAGAAGCACACATAGTGATCGTCCAGCCACCCGATCAGGATTGTCGCTTCGTACGCCGGCAGCCCGTTATCGCCTCTCTCTCTAGATACCTCGTTGATGCGCACATAATTGCGTTGGAGTGTCCACTCAGCATCGACATCGTGCACCGCGCTTTGGCCGGCAATCGTGCCAGTCAGTAGCCAGCTGCCAACCAGCCTACCGAGCATCGCTTCGGATCGAGACGCGTTGGCCGCAGCTTCGTCCGGCGGAGACGTCCTCATCGCCTGCGTCTGCGCGCAACCAACCAGGAGCATCGTTCCCATGGCAATGAGAAATCGTCGAAACATGCGCCCTCCTCGCGGCAATGTCGTGGGGGTTGGTATAGGTCGGAGAAGAAGGCGCCAACAGAAGTTCTGCAGCGACGACGTCTTTCTCTCGAACTTCTAGCTACATGATATGGATGTCCGCCTAGGGCCAGACGTCCCCGGCCCGCGATATTGTGACGACCGACGGCCTCGCTCGATACCGGTCATTCTGACCCGCCCGACTGGTCCGGTGCGAGATCGCCGATTCCAGACATGCGCACTTGCTCCATTCGTTTCCGATCAATGTGCAAGAGTGCGGTCTTCCGACAACACACTCAAGGCCGCGTCGTCGGAAGCCATCACCTCGGCATATCCGAGCTCCGATCGAATACGATCAGTGCTGAGAGCGAGAGGGTAGTGCAAGTCCATTGCTCCGATAGCGCCGGCAAGCGGCCCGGCTTCATCGTGAACAACCTCGCCGCTCCAACCTGCGAGCGCCGCAAATCGCGCGATCCACTCTGCATGCGACACGGGTCGCTCGCCACAATTGTAGGTGCGGCCAGCGGCAGCGGAGTTTGTGGCACACAGTGCAATCGCCGCCGCCACGTTATTCACATGGCCGTAAGTCGTCACCCAGGAAAGCCAAGCGGCGGGGGCCACAATCGTCGCAGCACCGCGCTTCATTGGCGTGACGATCCAAGCGAAGCGGCGGTTGCGGTCGCCGGGTCCATAGACCATTGGCAGGCGGACGATCGTCACGGAAGGGCCTGCAACAGCACACTCCGTCGGAATCTTATCGTATGCGTCCTTCCATGCGTCTGGCGCGTCGGCGGTGCGAGGCGAGATAGTGCGATAGGGATAGAGCCGGGTCCGAAGCGGGGAATCCTCCGTGAGATGATCAAAGATTGGCTCGCCCTCCTCAAGGCGATGCAGGCCGCCATAGTTGCGGTAAACGTCCGCCGAGCTCACAAGCACGTAGCGCTCGATGTCGTCGCCTAACGCCTTGCGCAGCGCCATCGTTGAGTGCGGCTCGTACGCAATCATGTCGATCATCACGCTGCAGCGCTCGCGTGCTATCAGACGGGCGACTACCGCGGGGTCATTGCGATCGATAGAGAGGTCCCCACTCTTCCGCGCGCCGACGATGACTTCATGTCCCATGTCACGCAACGCCACGGCCACAACGGCTCCGATAAATCCGCTGCCCCCGAGCACAAAAACACGCACCGCATCCTCCCCATCATCTCGGCAGTACACAACATGTCACATGGAGTGTCCGGTCTCGTATCCGCCGAACGGCAAGGCAGGGCCAGTACGGCTCGGAGCGCCACATTGTTACGAGCGGCGCGCGGCGCTCGATAGCGAACAAATGCCGGGCGCCAAACCGCCCCGCCGCTATCTCCCGTACCTAAACCGCGCCGCGGCGCCGAGCGCGGTTTGGGCGGCTTCGCCCACCGGTTTCAGTCGCGCCTTAAACTTCTCGAACTGCATCACGTTTTCGATGCGCGCGTCGAGGAAGGCCCAGGTGTCGGCGCAATCTTCGCTCTCGTCGGCGAACCAACGCGCATAGGTGGAGGCGAGCACGCCAGCGAGAATGGCGCGCTTGGAGTAGAAATTGCCGTCGGTGGACGTATCGCCCAGCGCGCGCCACATGCGGTCAGCGGTGCGCCACAACAGCCGCGCGCCCTCCCCGGCGCGGAGTGGATTGGTGAGCGCCCTGGTCATGGCGCGGGCGGCGTCTTTGTAGGGCGCCTGCGCTTCGAGACGCACCTGCACCGCCGCCTTCACCCGCTGGCGCACTTTCATGGCCGCCAGGTCGAGTTCCTCAAGCCGGGTCAGCATCGCCTGGTCGGCGCGCTCGGCGAAAGCATCGAACAGGTCAAACGCGCCGTTGGGGCAAGCCAGCAGCGCCTCGCCTTCGCTCAAGCCGGCATCGACGACCGCGCCTTTGAACGCGGCCTCGGTCCAGCCTAACAGGGCGGCATGGTGCGCGAAGGCTTCCAGGATTTGGGCGCGATAGCGGGCGGATGGTGCGGCCATGGCAAAGATTTATACCCGGGGGGCCGCAACGTCGACCAGGTTCGCCATGGACAGCACGAGCGCCTTTTGCTAAGGCCCCCGCTCATTGTATTTCGCCGGGCAGCCAAAGGGAGGTCCGGCTGTTAGCGCGTTTGGTTGCGAAGCTCACGGGAGAAGCGTCCTGGTACAGATTTTTGTCCGCGATAACAACGTCGACCAGGCGTTGAAGGCGCTAAAGAAGAAGATGCAGCGGGAAGACACTTTCCGCGAAATGAGGCGCCGCAACCATTACGAAAAGCCCTCGGAAAAGCGCGCGCGCGAAGCCGCCGAAGCCGTGCGCCGC